>DATDAG010000230.1:0-16945 GCA_036525495.1 Anaerolineales bacterium | reverse complement strand
GTCACCAGTTGCCAGTGTTTCGATGCGGGTTTTGGGCGAAAGCACAGGTTCGGCTTTTTCTAGTCCCTTTTTCCAACTTTCCACCATGGGCGCACAACCTTCCACCTGGATCGGCGCAATGGCAGGGATGCGGTCAATAATCCCAAGCGCCTTCAACTCACGGAATCCTTTATATACACCCAGCGGTCCCATGCCGCCGCTGATCGCCTGAACATACCAATCGGGAGTCCGCCACTTGGGTTTTTCCTTGGTCGAGCCTTCCGGCGCGCCATTCTGGATCGTCAGTTGCTCTGCGATCTCGAAGGCGAGAGTCTTCATCGCTTCGACCGCAGTGACGGTGCGCGCGCCCATGTCCTGATACAAACCGCGTTGACGTGCGAACTCTGCTGCCATGAGTTTTGCCTGGTCGTATGATCCGGTGATCTTTATAACCTGACTCCCATACAGGGCGATCTCACGCATCTTGACCCCCGGAACAAGGCTGGTGACGAACGCCCAGAGCTTGATCCCAGCCCGGGCCGCGTACGCCGAAAGCGAAATGGCGACGTTCCCCGTGGATGCGGCGACCATTTCCGTTACTCCGCCTTCCTTGAGCGCAGCAATTGTGAGAGATGCCTGTCTGTCTTTGAAAGAGGAGGTCGGTCCCTGCCGTTCATCCTTGATGTACAGGTTGTTAAGTCCCAGCATTGTACCCAGGTTGGCGGCTTTGATGAGAGGCGTTCCGCCTTCGCCCAGTCTCAGACTGAGGTTCGGGTTGCGAATGGGGAGGAGCTCCTGGTAACGCCACAGGTCGAATTCCCGTTTTTGGAGTTGTGATGGAAAAGTTTTGGCGGCTTCCGCCAAGTCATATTCCGCTTCGCGCCACTGACTGGAGCAGTTGGGGCATTGCATGGAACTGGGTGTGAACGGCGCGGCTTCGCCGCAATCGAGACAACGGATTACAAATGACATTCCTGTATATTTTCCTTGTTTGTTATTTATATGTTTATTTTCAATAATTGGATTGTTCAATCGCCAATGCGTTTGAGGGCGTGTTCGATGCTCGCGATCAGGTCGTCTTCATTGAGCGTGCCTTTGGCGATCAATCTCTGCCCGTAGTCGGCGAGCTGCTTCTGCTGTTCATTGGTCAAACTGCCGCCGCTGACCACCAATACCGGTATATCGCGCAGGGCGGGTTCCTCCCGCAGTTTTTCGAGGATGGTGAAACCATCCATGTCGGGCATGAAGATATCGAGGATGATCGCGTCCGGCGGGTTGACGTTGACGATCTCCCATCCTTTCCGCCCGCCCTCGGCAAGGACCGTCTTGTATTTGCCGTGTTCAGCCAGGATCTTCTCGATGAGACGCAGGTCGTTGGGATCGTCATCTATTACCAATACATGATGGATTGTGCCGTTCTTATTCAAGCGGTCCAGTGAGTGGACGAGGTCGCCCTCGAGAATGGGTTTGACCAGGTAATCTGCCGCGCCAAGATTGAAGCCCTTGTCTGTCTGTTCAACAATGGAGCAAATGATGATGGGAATGTCCCTCGTGTCAGGATCAGATTTGATGTCCGAAAGAACCGTCCATCCGTCAATGTTTGGCATCATGATGTCGAGCGTC
Source organism: Anaerolineales bacterium (assembly GCA_036525495.1). Taxonomy (GTDB): domain Bacteria; phylum Chloroflexota; class Anaerolineae; order Anaerolineales; family Villigracilaceae; genus Defluviilinea. Next base: position 15,343 of record DATDAG010000230.1, on the reverse strand, counting down.
ACGGCGAATGGCTTGAGATCCTTGATGCGGTCCTTGGCTTTCGCCGGTTCGGTGAGCGGTAGAACATGATATCCCAGCGGGTTGAGGTAACGTTCATACAGGCTGACGACCTGCGGATCATCATCTATTGCGAGGACAACCTTTTTGCCTGCGGGGACTTCCTCCGTGGGCTGGTTGTAGAGCGGCATTGTGAACCAGAATGTTGAGCCTTTGCCTTCTTCACTTGCAACTCCGATGCGCCCGCCGTGGAGTTGGACGAGGTTGGCGCAAATGGAGAGACCCAGACCAGTGCCGCCAGACTTGCGCGTGGCGGAACCATCAACTTGTGAGAAAGCCTTGAAGAGTCTTTCCTGGCCTTCCGGTGTAATACCGGGACCGGTGTCTATCACGTTTATGAGAGCCTCGAGTTTGCCATTGGGTGCTTTTTGTATATGGGTTTCGACGGTGATCGATCCTTCATCCGTGAACTTGGATGCATTGGAGATCAGGTTGAGTAGTACCTGACGGACGCGCATCGTGTCTCCGCGTATGGTTGGCATATCGGGTGGAACTGCTTCGACCAGCCTGATGGGTTTTTCCTTGACGAGACCTTTTGCAGTGGAGAATACGCTGTGTACCATTTCGGAAAGATGAACTTCCTCGTAGTTGAGTTCCATCTTGCCAGCCTCGATGCGTGCCAGGTCGAGGATATCGTTGATCAAGCCAAGAAGGTGCTGACCGGAGTTATAGATGGCTGTCAAGTCCTGTTGCTGCATATCGGTGACGGGTCCGTCAATACCTTTCAGGATGACGCGTGAGAAGCCGATGATGGAGTTCAACGGTGTTCGCAGTTCGTGGCTCATGTTCGCCAGGAATTGACTCTTGAGTTGGTCCACTTCCTTGAGGTTCTTGATGAGTTCCTGCGATTCGTCATAAAGGGTGGCGTTGTTGATGGCAACCGCGACCTGATCTGCCAACGACTGCAACACGGAGAGGTCATCCGCCGTAAAGGCTTGCGCCTGCGTGGACTGAATATCAATCACGCCGAGGATCCTGCCGCTGACCTTCAATGGTATGGCTACTTCGGATTGGGTATCCAGTAACAGGGGGTTGGGCTGATAGAGCGGCTCTACTCCAACTTCATTGGCAAGAACGATTTCGCCGTTTTGAGATGCTTTTCCTATGATCGTTTGTGACCCCACTGAGACCCTGTGTCTCTGTATTTTCATCGTTTCGGATGCGCCTCCGGTTCCTTCCCGCATAATGGCGTGGAAACCTTCCTCTTCGACTTGGTAGATCGCGGCAAAGTAAAAGCCCAATCTGTCACTGACCAGGTTGACGGTTCGTGTGAAGATCGTGTTGAGATCGAGCGTGGACGTTACCAGGCGTCCAATTTCCGAAGACGCGGCGAGGTAGGTGTTGCGGCGTTGCAGGGATTCTCTCGCCTGCAGGCGTTCAAGCGCGACGGCTGTTTGTATACCGATCACTTCGAAATTCTCAGCCTGATTCTCTGTGATGCGGATGGATGTATCGTATGTTTGGACCGCCATCACGCCTCTGACCAACCCTTCGCTTCTCAACGGAACCCCGAGCCAATCCACGCTGGGAGTGCCGTCTGAAGTGATCTCACCCGAGGCTTCGAGATCGGAGAATGTTTCGGGTGTTGTGTGCAGGCGTTTGCCGGATCGAATAACAAAAGTGGTCAAGCCTCTTCCCAACTTACGAGGTGTCCAATCATCATCAAGCTCATCCGCGTGATAAGGGAATGTGATCAGGTTTGTGCTTCGGTCAAAGAGCGCAACATAGAAATTCTTGGCTGGCAGAATGGCTTGGATCGAGGTATGAACGGTTTCAAACAATTCCTCGGCGGTCCCGGACGTAAGGGCGCCTTCGGATATTTTCGTAATGGCGGCTTGTGTTAATTCATTGGTCTTGCGTTCAGTAATATCCTGTGATGACCCCGCAATCTTTACCGGTTGTCCTTTGTCGTCACGCTCGACCTTATAGGTCGAACTGACCCAGATGATTCTGCCATCAGTCGTCCTGTATCTCACTTCAGATGTAACGTCGCTTCGGTCGATCTTGGAAGCGATGGCATCTTGCACCGCCTTGGTTGCAATCGGAACGTCTTCGGGGAGTATGAACCTCTGAAGTGACTGTTGGAGCGGGAAGGTGTACCCGCCTTCCTTCTCTGCGGATGTGTTGAGTAGTCCGAACAATTCATCGGTAAACGTGGTTGTGTCTGCTGCCCAATCAATTTCAAAGTAGCCGATGCGGGCAATGCGCAGGGCATCAGATAGTCGTCCCTGGCTGTTGGTGACGTCCTGGAACAGGCGGGCATTCTCAATGGCAATAGCCGCTTGTTGAGCCAGGTTTGATAGGAAGTCGAATTCGGTCTCGTTGAATTCGGTGCCTTTGCCAACACGCCATACTGCCATCAACCCGGTTACACGATCTTTCATCTTGATGGGAATAGCCATAAGATGTTCATCCAGGACTTCCTCCACAGTGCCTTTTATCGTAACGGCGCGTGAATCCTGATAAACATAGTTGACGACCTCGCCGACCTTGGATTTGGCGATATTTCCCAATATGCCCCTGCCGACCTCCAGATGGTCATTCATGATTTCTTCGGCTTCATCCCCGATTACAGCGAACGGGATCAATGTTTTGAAATCTGAATCAGGGAGGTAGACTGCACTTGTCACCGAGTTGAGCAGAATGATGGCGTATTCAGCGATCCTTTCAAGTACCGTCTTCAACTCAAGGGTTGCTGACACCTCGCGTCCCACTTCCGCGAGGGCGCTCATCTCCTGCGCGCGCCGTTGCGAGTCCTGGAAAAGACGGGCGTTTTGGATCGCGATCGCCGCTTGAGGTGTAAAAGAGCGGATGAGCTCCACAGATTCCGGGCTGAAAGCATTGGATGTGTTGTTGTCAAGGATGAGAATACCCACCACATCCGAACCGGTCAGCAGAGGCGCACCCAGCCAGGAGCGAATGGATTGTGTTTCGGGAAGAACCTCCCAACGCGGATCGTTATATGTATCATTTATCGCAACAATGTTACGAGTTGTTACGATTTCAGAGATTAATGCGTCATCCTCCACTTTTCGTAAGAAATAAGTTGATGGCGCATCGATTGATTCCAGCCGATCCTCGTCCTTGCTGAGACCGCCGACTTGTTGGCGACGTCCATCCGGCTCGATGATCTGAACTGTTGCATTTCTGAATGAAACAAGACGGGGGAGTTGTTCGAGGAGTTTTTGTACAACATCAGTTGTATTCAGGGATGAGCTTGCGATACGTGCCAATTCCGAAAGCGTGTCTGCCACTTGGCGGCGGTATTGTTCCTGTTGAAAGAGGCGTGCATTTTCCAATGCAAGGGAAAGCTGATCTGTGACCTGCTTGACAAGCAGGTGGTCTTCCTCGGTCCATTTGCGCTCGTCAATTTCATCGAGAACCTGAAGTGTTGCCCAATTGTTGGGGCCCGTTTGGAAATCCAGTGCAAGTGCGGTCTCGTTCCGGGATACTGTTTTTGACGGTTCGACAGCAGGTGCACGCTTCACCACGGATTTGGCTTCGCCTGGTGGCTTGGATTTTTCATCCAGCGCGCTCTTACGAACGCGCGCACCCGGCTTCGCATTCGGATCTTCATGTTGTATTTCGTCAAACAATTTATCAAGCCGTTTGGCGATTGGCTTCTTCTTTGGCATATTCAATCAACTCCTGGGCAAGGACACGGTATTGCTGTGAGCCGCGACTGTTCGGTTTGTAATTTGTGATCGGGACCCCGGCAATTGGGCTTTCACGAAGTTTGGTATCGATCTCGATGACAGTCGTAAACACGCCCTGCCCGAAAGTGGCTTGCAGTTGTTCAAAGATGTTGCGGTGGGTACGGTTGCGGCGGTCGAGCAGTGTGACGAGGATGCGGTAGGCAAGACCGGGGTTTACATCCTGTCTCACGCGGCGGATGGTGCCCATCATGTTCCTTAGGGCATAAGCGGAAAAGTATTCAGCTTGTGTGGGGATGACAAGCAGATTCGAAGCAGTGAGGGCGTTGAGCGTGATCGCTCCGAGAGCCGGTGGGCAGTCGAGCAGGATGAAGTCATAGGGAAGAGGATCAGCCTCCAGCGCATCGCGAAGAGTGGTGAGGTATTGGGTCCGCATGGGCAGGAATTGTTCAGCATTTTCGATACGGAAACTGGACGGGATGATGTCCAGGTTATTGATCTCCGATTTACGAATGGCGGTCCGGAACGGGGCATTCTCGATCAATATATTCGCAGAGGTGATGCTCGACTCCTCGGCTTCGAAACCAAGCGCAAGCGAAAGATTCGCCTGTGGGTCGAGGTCGAGCAACAGGATTCGGTAATTTAACTCGGCGAGCGCCGCGCCAAGTGAAAGCGTGGATGTGGTTTTTGCCACACCTCCTTTTTCGTTCGACATTGCAATTATGTATGCCATCTTACACCTTTGAATCCTTTCCGCCAGCACTGTCCGTCTTTTGCGGGACGATCTCCACGCGGCTGGCGCCTAGCGCAGAGCGAAGTTCATTGATCGCTGTATCGATCATGGCTTGTGGTTCGTTGTGGCTTCGTATCTTGCCAGTGATCTCGGAAACGAGGCGTTCACGTTCTGCACGTTGTGTTGTCTCATCGAACAGGCGGGCGTTCTCAGCGGAGAGTGCGACACGCTCTGCAACTGCTCGGATGAGATCCTGCTGGTCTTCATTCCATGACCCGCCTTTGGATGATTGGACGACCAGGTTGCCGATAACCTCGCCGCGCAGTTCGATCGGGACAACAAAGGAACCTGTTTCTGACCCTTTGGCTTTTCCCTTGCCCATGACTGGTTCTGCCAAATTGACCGGCTCCTTGAGCGGCGACGCACCCATGGCATTGTAACGATAGCCGAGCAGTTTTTGTTGTTCAGGCAGGCGTTTCCATGCTTCCCGTGTGGACTGGCGCATGACCATTTGTAGTTCATTCAATGTCCTGTTTGAATTCTCGAACAGACGGGCGTTCTCGATGGCAAGGCTTACCTGGTCAGCCAGCAGACTAAGGGTTTGTAGATCTTCGTTCGTAAAGGCGCTCGTTTCAGTGCTTTGTACATCCAGCGCTCCAATGACCTTGCCGCCGCTTCTTAAAGGCAATGCCATTTCGGAGTGGGTATCGGGCAGGTCGGGGTTGTTGAAGAAAGCGGCATCAGCGCCAACATCAAGCGCGACGCGCGGCTCGCCGGATGCTGTTACATTGCCGACGATGCCTTCCTCCCCCACGCGCAGACGGTGCTGGCGTTCGAGCATCTTTTGCCCGCCAGCGCTATTGGTAGCGGCTAGCACTGCATATTCATTTGCTTCGTCAATCAGGAACACTCCTATGTGATAAAAGCCATAGTGTTTACTGATCACGTTTGCAACATTGGGCAGAAGTTCCTGCAAATCTCGAATCGAAGTTATGGATTTTGCCACTTGCGCCAATGCCTCGAAATGCGCGGCACGACGTTGGATCTGGCTATTTGCAGAAGCCAGTTCCTGGCTTCTTTTTTCCACTTCAGCGGTTCTTTCGGTAACTCGCGCTTCCAGTGAATCGATGGAATCCTGGAGTTTCGAAGCCATCGAATTCATGGTGTCGGCAAGAGTACCAAACTCATTTTTTTCAGTAATATTTGCGCGGACATCCAGATTGCCTCTCGCCAGGCTGTTTGCTGTTTCGGTGAGTATTGTCAAGGGAGCGGTCAACCAATTACTGAAGTTCCTGGTGATGAATAACGTAACGAGAACCACACCGAGAATTATAAAAATGCTTGCGATCAATACAGAATTGTTGCTCGTTTCGAGCTGTTCTTTAACTTCGAGAGCTTCTGAAAGCATTTCCTGCTCAGGTACAATGATCGCTAAACTGAAATTTACTCCTTCTATCGGGCGATAGGCGATAAACCGTTCTGTACCATTCAGGGTGATTTGCGCTAACCCTTCATTTCCGGTAATCATGTTGAGAATGATTGTGTTGAATTCGGCTCCTGCTGTCTGAAGATCTTCATTTCTTAGTTCGCTGCCCAACGGGATAGATTCAAGCCCAAGGTCATTGGAACCGGATTCTGTAATAGCGATCAGTCGTTTGTCCTGGTCAATGAGAAGCGCGTATCCGGTTTCTCCTACTCTAATACTGTTAACGATCTCCGATATCTTTGAGAGTTGAATATCTTGTGCAACGACGCCGCGGAGTTTGCCGGATTTGTCATAAACGGGTGCGCTGTTCGTAATTACGATCCCATTCAACGCTGCATCCAAATATGGATCGGACCAGACGGCTTTTTTGTCCGGGTTCAAATCTTCTGTTGCAGCCGTATACCAGGGCCTCCCGGTGACATCGAAGTCTGCCGGAACAATCGACGCGAGATCGATGTTTGGATAGTATAGTGTATACCCTGTTGAGCCGCCAAAATAGACTGCGATGATATCCGGATTCGACTCAAGCATGGATGGTACAGCGAGATCCATATGGCGCATGGTATTCAGATCGGATATCAGCCTTTCTGAAAGATTGGTCCCGGCGGGAATGAACACAGAGCCCACTTCGGAATTTGGATTATCCCAGCTTCCTTTATCATTTTTGGATAGTATTGGTTCCGCATCCCAATACATGCCTGAATCAAAGGATGATTGATCGAAGAACAGGTTCTGGTTGAAATCCCTTAAAGACAGTACGTTTTTTTGGAGTGAGTTGAAATACGTTGAAAGGGTTTCTATGTGTCGGTCTGCAGTACCAGCCAAAATACTATTTGCCCTTTCGAGCGTGACTGCATCAAAGGTATTTATTAGGTTGGCATTCGTTTGCCTGGTTCGCCAAATAACAAAGATGCCCATGACCGCAATAGCCAGGAATACGATTACAACACTTCCTCTGACAAGCCTGTCTCGAATGGGAAGTGAGCGTAATGATAATGCCTGCAAAATTTTCCAGGTTGTATTCGGTTTGCCCGTCATTTTGTAATTACTCCACCAGAACTGTCAAATTGGATCACAACTTCCGAACCCGGCAGGGCGCGTCCCAGTTCTTCCACAGCGGTTTGCAGCACGTTGCGCATGTTGATGGATGCCCCAATTTTTGCGGACACTTCACCGATCTTGGCTTCCTTGGCGGCGCGACGCTGGGATTCTTGCAGGAGCCGGGCATTATCGAGTGCAAGCGCGAGGCGGTCTGAAATGGCTTGGGCGAGGTTGATCTCGTCCTGATTCCATCTGCGATCCTTGGTGGGCGCTTTGATGTTGAGCACACCGATGGTCTGTCCGCGCAGTTTAACAGGCACGGTAATTGCTGGCTGAGACCTGGGTTCTTTGCCGTCCAGTACAACGACCTGCCCGTTTGCGAGCGCGTCGCGGATCTCATTTGTTGTCACTGGTTTTGCAAGCCGTCTTCCACCGGTTGCGGTCTGGCGATAACCGATCCTGGTTTCTTGCTGTGCGAATGCGCTCCATTCCCGTCGTTGGATTTGTGCGTAGAGCGCTTCGGCTTCGTCGCGGGCTTGTTGGGTTTGACCAAACAGGCGTGCGTTCTCAATGGCGATGGCAACCTGGTCCGCAAGGATGCCCAGTGTGCTGGCGTCGTTTTCAGTGAAGGCCCCAGGCTTTGTGCTTTGCACGTCCAGCACACCGATGGTCTGCCCATGGAAGTTGAGGGGGAGCGCCATTTCAGAGCGGGTTTCAGGGAGGTCGGGGTTGTCAAAGAAAGCCGCGTCAGATCCTACGTCCAGGGCGATGCGAGGTTTTCCTGTCTGCGAAACGGTGCCGACCAAGCCCTTCCCAACTTCGAGGCGATGTCCGCGCGCGAGCATCTTTTGTCCGCCTTCACTGTTCGCGGCTTGCAGGTAGGCAAATCTGTGGGTTTCATCCACGAAGAATATGCCAACATGGTAGAAATCGAAGCGTTCACTTACAAGGCGGCTGATGAGAGGCAGGAGTATCTCAAGCCTTTGTTCAGTGGAGATGGCACGGGAGATTTCGCTGATGGAGTGAAGTTCCTGCGCGCGGCGTTCGCTGAGCAGGCGCGCCAGTTCCACATCGCCAGTGCGTTCTGCCACGCGTCTTTCCAGACCTCCCAGGGTATCTCGCAACTGACTTGTCATGTGGTTGAAGGAGTTTGCAAGCGAGCCGATTTCATCGTCAGTGGCGATGTCCATCCTTGCGTTCAAATCGCCGGCAGCGATCTTTTCAGAGATGTTCGCGAGAGTTAGAAGAGGTCTGCTCAATAATTGCGAGGCCAAATATCCAGCCAGCGATGCAAAGGCGATAATGAGCATGGAGTATACCGTGAGTGTGCGGGTTTGTTCCCGTATTGGCTGGAGTAGCGTCGCTTCAGATTGGCTGACGACGACCAGCCAGAATTGAGAGTCCATTCTGTCAGTCATGATCAGGAGATCGTCATTTGGGTCTTCAATGTAATCCACTATGATTGAGCCAACGGGCAGATTGGAAAGGTTCCTTGCCAGTGCATCGCGTGGTTCAACATCAATGGGGGCGTTACGAGGGAGCAGACTCCGCCTTTGTAATGCCGCCAATTCCTGTGAAGGGAATATTTTGAATGACTTGTGCAGCTTATCGTTGGTACCAGTGTAGGCGATACGTACGAAAGTTTCGCGTTCGACAATGGTGTATATTTCGCGGGAACTGGTGGTCGGGAGGTTCAAGCGCAGGATGTTCTGAAGCTCGGCTGGCGAAACTTCGGCGCGCAATATTCCCAGAATGGCGCCTCCTGAATCACGGATGGGTGCGCTGAAGTAGAGATATGGTACTTCATTGATGAAATAGAGGCTCGATGCAAATACCTGCCCATTGCGGAGGGGCGTCGTGAAATAATCGAACTGGCTCTCAGAACGACCAATCTGGTTTGAGTGTGTATCAAGGATGTTCTCTCCCCGTGTGTTCAGGAGTGCGTAGGAATGTATCGTAAACGCGTTCTTGCGGACGAACGTAGAAAGGACTTCAAGGGCGTTTTCTTCATCGCTGCTGTTTTTCCTGGTACCCGCGGGCGATTCGAGATACTGCCGCAAGGCTGGCTGTTGCGCCTCAACGCGGATCGTGGATAGTTGCGTGTTAATGTAGTTATCTGCCTGGGTGGCAATTTGGGATGCTGTATCCTTCAGTTCCTGTTGACCTCGTTCGAGTATCAGGTTACGAACTACTGTGTTGCTGTACACCCCGGATAAGGCAAGCGGCAAGATGGCAATCAGCGAGAACAGGAGCACGATCTTTGTGCGCAGATTGAATTGTTCGAATTGTCTGGACACGAAATACCCGAAAACAATCAGGATCAGGACAAGGAAATAATTAACCGAAGGGCTTTCAAGTTCACTGATGCCAAAATCGGGCAAATAGAGATCGCCTAGAATGACAAGGGATTCTACAACAACGGATATGAGGATGATTCGATACGCGATTTTTGGTTCAAAGGTTACAGCGGCAACCGAAATCAGGATGACAGCGGTAATGATGCCGGATTGAATCCCCAAGCCGTTGGCATAGATGGGTAATCCAAGAGAGATCACCAGAAGAGTTGAAATGAACAGGATACGGCCTGTCAATGATGCGTACCGATGGGATACCCAGGAAGATAGGAGAGACAACAGTCCCATGACGGTCGTTATAACGTTCCCTATGTACTGTGGCGAAAAATCCGGGGTTAACGTGAACAGGCTCGGGGTTGAGACACCGAGCAGAATCAAGCCGGTAACCAGCGTTATTCTGACAGCCTGCCTGCGATACTGTCTTTCCCCTTCTGGTGATGTGGGTTTATCGGTTTGGTTAATGCTGTTTACCATAACTTATGCTTCCATTAATCGTCATTATCAGATATATCAGATTCCAGGGATTGTACTTGCACCAAAACTTCTGATCCTCCGAACACACGGCTGAGTTCTTCCGCGGCAGTGCGCAGGATGGAATCGAACTGGGTGGTCACGCCGATCTTACCGGAGATATCGGCTGTAATGCGCTCGATCTCTGCGCGTCTTTGTGTGGACTTGAGCAGGAGAGATGTCTCGAGAGCCAATGACAGGCGATCAGCTACCGCCTCAGCAATATCCACTTCGTCCACATCCCAATCGTGTTCATCCGTTGTGCGGATGTCCATGACTCCGATCACTTCGTCGCGTAGGCGGATCGGGATGGCGAGCGCGGCGTTCTTTCCGTTTTCCGTAACGGTTTGTCTCTCTTTTACTGCCTTCTTGACCTGCATGGACGTTAATGGGCGCGTCAATGGGACAGCCTCACTACCTGCAACCCTATATCCAATACTGGAATCATCGGATTGCAGTATGCGCCAGGCATCCTGCAAATATGCGCCAGATAATCTTTGCGCTTCATCAAGAAGTTCCTGCATTGTTTCGTAGGAGCGAGTATTCTGAATTGCGATCGTGACCTGATCTGCGAGTGTGGATAGAATCTCGATATCCTCTTCCTGGAAGGCGTTGGAGACAATGCTTTGTACGTCCAGAACGCCTACGACTTCATCCGCGATGCGGAGAGGGAGAGCCATTTCGGAGCGAGTGTTCGGGAGTTCGGGATTGTCGAAGTAGACCGCGTCAGCTCCCACGTCCAGGGCGATGCGGGGCGTGCCAACAGCAGAGACAAAACCAACCATGCCGGTCTGTCCGACCTGGAGTTTGTGTCCGCGTGCCAACATCCGTTTGCCGCCTTCGCTGTTGGCGGCGCGCAAGACAGCGTACTGGCGGTTCTCGTCCAGGAGGAATATGCCAACGTGATAGAAACTGAATTGTTCGCTGATAAGGGATGCAAGGCGAGGCAGGAGCGTTTCAAGGCTTTCATTAGCGGTGGTTGCGCTCGCCACCTCTGCGATGGCTTCGAAATGGTTGGCGCGTTTCTCATTGCGTTGGTTTGCGAGTTCAAGTTCTGCGGTGCGGCTGGCAACACGGTCTTCAAGGGATTGGTTGAGTTCCTGCAATTCCTTGTTGGATGCGCGTAGTTCTTCCTCACTTTTGTTTGCGCGTCGGATCGCTTCTCTAAGGCTGGTGGTACTGAAATAGATCAGAGCGGCGATCACAAGAAAAACCAATGATAGATCGCGGGAAAATCCAATTGGATCTTGAAAACGCGGGGTAAAAAGACCGTTGGCCTCAAGCAAGGCAAGAATCCATACCATACCGATACTGGAGAGGATCACCACACCGCCCGTTGTCCAGCCGACGATAATGCTCGCCAGTAAGCCGAGGGCAATATAGGCGATCAGGATGACATCTTTGACACCGTCGGCAGTATATGCCTGGAAGCCAATTCCAATCCATCCTAAAACGACGATGGTTAACCCGCTTGCATTAACGTTTCCTCGTCGTAACAGATAAAGTGCGGCAGCCATTACCAGGATCAGACCAGACAATACTTCGATGGTTAGATCCCGGGCCGGACGGAAAAGAAAGGGCAACATGGCAAGGATGAGAATCGCAATAGCAACCCAGGCAAAGCCGTTAATGAACATCGCTCGGAAGTTATCTTCATCATTTTCAAAGACCGGCGGCGTAAAAAATCTTTTGATCATTCGGTCCCTTCCTTCCTGAACTGGATTGCGACCTCGGCACCGGGTAGATTACGGTTCAATTCCTTTGCAGCGATTTTGAGCAGTTCGTCCACGTCGCTTTGTGCGCTGATCTTAGCGGAAATCTCTCCGATAACGCGTTCCTTGGCGGCGCGTTTCTGGCTTTCTGTGAGCAGGCGGGAATTTTCCATTGCAATGGCGGCGCGCTCGATGATGGCAGTGACGATGTCCAGTTCGTCCGGATCCCACAGGCGGTTCTCCGGCGCGCGCACATCCACCGAACCGATCACTTCGCCGCGCAGTTTGATGGGAAGAGAAAGGACTGCACCTCTTCCCTTCGGTTTGAGCAGGTTCGTGGACTCTGGGTTTACAGCCTTCCCGATGTCATTCTTTTTGTAAAGCAGGGTAGCTTTAGCTCCCGTATGCCGGATACCGGTTAAATTCTGACGTTTTGTAAAATCCTGCCAGCCAGTTTGCACGAATTGTCTTGAAAGCGCATCAGACTCAGCGAGTGCCTTGCGCGTTTCTTCGTTCTGCCTCGCATTTTGGATGGCGATGCTCACCTGGTCTGCAAGTGTGGTGAGGATCGCAACATCCTCCTGTGCGAACGCGTTTTGCTCCAGGCTTTGCACGTCGAGCACGCCGATGATCTGGGCGCCTGCGCGCATAGGTAGGGCAATCTCAGAGCGTGTATCTGGGAGGTCGGGATTATTGAAGAAAATTGCATCCGCTCCAGTGTCCAGTGCGACGCGAGCTCTGCCAGTGCTGGAAACAAATCCAACCAGACCCATCTCCCCAACCCTTAATATGTGACCGCGCGCTAGCATTATCTGTCCGCCTTTACTGTTTGCAGCGCTGAGTACGGCATATTCCCCGGCGGTGTCAAGCAGGAAGACACCAACATGGTAAAAACCGAATTCACGGCTGATAACTGTGGTGATTTGATCCAGCAGGCTTTCGAGATCGAGTGTCGAACTGATGGTGCGAGCCACTTGCGCAATGGACTGGAATTGTTTCGCACGCCTTTCATTTTTTGCGTTTGCCTCTACCAGTTGGGCGGTGCGTTCTTCGATGTTCTTTTCAAGCCCATCAAAAGTTTCCCGCAAACGTGCGGTCATGGCGTTGAAAGCTTGCGCCAGCGTGCCGATCTCATCCCTGGTCGTGACCTCTGCCTGGGCGGCGAGGTCGCCTTCCAAAATCTGGTTGGCGGTTTGAGTTAATCGCTGGACTGGCGCTGCAATGACTTGACCGAGTCCGAGGCTAACGATGATCGCTCCTGCAAGGAGGGCAACCAAAATGATCGCGGCGTTACGGATCGCGAGCTGGATCTGAAGATTGGTTTCGCCGCGCGTTGCTGCAATGGGCTGGGTTAATTCCTCGACTGGCACAATCACGCCCAGACTAAAATTCCTGTTTGCAACAGGCGCATACGCGATAAAGACATCCGCGTCGCCAATTTTGGTCGTTATGATGCCCGTCCCACCGACGACCATCCTGCGTGTGATTTGTTGCATTTCAAAGGGAGCATCGCCATCGAAGATGGTTAGTTTCGGTTCTTCATTTACTTCCAACACTTCAGGTTGCAGGCCAAAGGTTTCATAACCTTCCGGAGGCATGGCAATGATGAGACCGTTATTATCGACCAAGAAGGCGTAACCGGTTTGACCGATTGAAATTGAAGCAATTTCCTGGGCAATGCTATTGAGCCGGAAATCAGCGGACATCACACCGCTGAACTCATCATCGAAATACACAGGCATTGAAACTGATACGATCAATCCCACTCCTGCTGGATCCTGTCTTGGAAATGACCAGCGAGGCTCCCTTTGCGGGTCGAGAAGCGGCGTGGCAACGCGGAATGTTGGTTGTTTCGTGGCGTCGTAGTCATGTGGTACGTTGGCGGCAAGGTTGACATTTGGGAAATATATTATGACCCCATCCAGGTTGGTGTAATACACAGCCCTGATCTGCCTGTTGTTCTCGAGCACGAAAGGCGCGGAAAAATCGAGATAAGAGTTTGTGTTCAATTCTTGATAAACAGAATCATCCAGCGTAACAGTTGACGGGACGAATACACTGCTTGGCTTGCCCAGAAAGTTTGCATGCTGCCCTCCGCCGAGGCGGATCAATTCTTCGCTTGCATTCCAATATGTCCCTATACCGAGTTTGTCTTTTTGCGCCTGTAATAATTCCAATTCGTTGGCAAGGCTTTGCACTTGAGACACCGTGGCATTGAAGGCGATATCTGCACGGTTTGACTCCGTGGATACAGTACTGATAAGTTGTTCCTCAGCCAGAAGGTTCACAGATGTTTCGACCCGGCCCGAAAGCGTCTCGACCAATTGAGCGGCGCGGTTGATCGCGAAGAAACTCACAACGGCAATAGACACACCGCCAGTGAAAAGAATGCCCGCCACAACCTTTGTTCGAACACTGCCCAGCACCGCTCTCCGTATAAAATATATGATCAAACCGAGACCCGCCAGCGTCATGACGCCGGCACCAAAAGCCGGGGCATTAAAGGTGGATTCGACCCTGAACGCGGGGTTCCATAGTTCGATGCCAAGGATGACAAAAATCGCCGCACAAATTGTTACCAGGGCTCTGCGCCCTTCAGACTCGGGGAATATGAAGCGCCTGAATGCATAACCAAATAAGGCTGTGGATACTGCCGTTACCAGGAATGTGTTTTTAAGCACCAGGGTTGCCATTACCGGGATAATGACCAGACTGAACGTGAACACAAGCCAGGTACCCCGAAGGGCAGTGGATTGGCGGATAAGGAAAAAACCGATCAGGTTTGCCAGGAACATCAGTCCGGTCGCAGGGAATAGGAACCTGTCGGAAATGTCCATTTCTCCGTTTTGAAGCGCGAAAATGATATACGATGAGAATACAAATTGCGCCAGTCCGGCTATTGTCAACACACCTGCCAGCCACAAGGCAATCTGTCTTTGTCTTTCAGTCATTTCATTCATTCGGATTTCAATGCCGCTCATGACTGCGCCTCATTGTTCTGGAACTGGATCAACACTTCCGACCCGCCTAGAACGCGTTCCAATTCTTCCGCTGTAGTCTGCAGGATATTTTCAATGTTAAAAGCACTGCCAATCTTGGCAGATGCCTCGGAGATCAATTGTTCTTTAGCGGCGCGGCGGCGGGCATCCTGGAACAGACGCGCGTTTTCCAATGCAAAAGCGGCACGCTCGGCGACCGCTTCCACGAGGCTGATCTCGTCTTCCTGCCACTCCCTGGATGAATCATCTGACTCGATATGCAATATGCCGATGACCTCTCCGCGTAATTTTACCGGGACTGCTGCTACGGAACGCTTCTCCTTTACCCCCCCAGCCTGATCCGCCACCGAAAGACCTTTCTCTGTTGCTGAAACCACTTCAGGGGTTTGCAGTTCGTTTTCCAATATTTCGATGCGCCCGGAGTGATACCGGAAGCCTGGTTGTTCTGTGCGTGCTACTGCCTGTCCCCATTCTGTGCGCGTGAACTCGTTGTACACTTCCTGCACCTGGGTGAGCGCTGCGCGGGTTTCCGTGAGCAGGCGCGCATTCTCGAAGGCAATGGATACCTGGTTGGCGAGAGTAGTGAGTACCTGCAAGTCTTCGTTGGAAAATGCGCCAGCCTCGGTGCTTTGCACATCCAGCACGCCGATGGTCTCGCCACGTGATTTGAGCGGAAGCGCAACTTCGGAGCGGGTGGTTGGGAGGTCGGGGTTGTCAAAGAAAACCGCATCAGCCCCAACGTCCAGTGCGATGCGGGGTTGTCCGGTCTGTGCTGCGTATCCCACAACGCCGGTGCCC
>DATDAG010000229.1:0-14954 GCA_036525495.1 Anaerolineales bacterium | reverse complement strand
GGCCAGTCCCGGGTAGGTTGCATCGAGCGGTGCGGCGACGCGCCGCCCAGAGAGATGATCGCACAAGCGAGCACCCGCAAGGGGCGACTCGCCGGACAGAATGCGGCTTATAGACGGACCTGAGGTGTATTTGATGGAAGGCGCGGCGCGCTTGCCGCTTTTATATTGAAAACCCCGCCACAATTAGTGGCGGGGTTGCTTATTTACTGCCCTTGTATTTGCATCAACAATTGACGGTATTGCTCAGCATTGGGCGGGCTCATCAAAAGGATCTGGTTGATGATGACCACCGCCTCATCTTTTTTTCCTGTATCGAGCATGGATTCAGCCATCCCATCCAGTTCTTTGACCGCGTCTTCCATGCGCCCTGCCTGGTGATAAGCCTGTGCCAGGTTGCGGCGCAACATGACATCTTCAGGGCGTTCCTCAAGCAATTCCTCGATGAACGGGACTGCGCGTGCGCCGTGGTTGCTGGATTGCAGGTAGGATATGAAACTTTCAAGTTCAGCCGCGGCTTGCGCAGACTGACCAAGCCGCAGACTGAGATCGATCAGATTCTTGCGCGCGCTCTCGTCATCCGGGCGCAGGGTACGGATCTGTTCGTAGACGCGGATAGCTTGTTTCCAATCCAATCTTTGCATGTCGATATCTGCCATGCGTTGCAGGATTTGGACATTCCACTGCCGATCCACATTGGCTTGCTGGACAACTCGCAGGGCGGTCGTGTAGGTCTTGCGCGCGTTATCGAGTTCAGCAAGACGGTAGTAGATATCTGCCAATGCTGTATATTCACGGATGGCATCGTCCACTTCACCGCGTGCCACCAGTTGATCAATCAGTTTCGAGCGCGCCTTCATATCCATGGGGGCTAGTTGGATCACACGTTTCAAAATCTTTATGGCTTGCGCGGCTTCCCCTCTCACACTGTATGCCTGGGCCACCGCTGTGAACTTTGCAATGGCTTCCTGTGTATGGTTTTCACGCACGAGCATGTCGCCCATCAGGGTGTGGAGGGGCAGATAGGTTGGGGCGGAGACAAGAGCCTGGAACGCCTCCTCCATCGCAGTGCGCAACTGCCCGGCACGCGCCAGTTGATGCACATGGTTGATCGCCTCGAGCACCTGACTGGACTGTGCCTGAAGGATGATCTCTGCAATGGGCATGGGTATATCGCTTTTGGGCATTTGCTCGCGGGATTTGTGCAAATGGTCTCGCCA
Source organism: Anaerolineales bacterium (assembly GCA_036525495.1). Lineage (GTDB taxonomy): Bacteria > Chloroflexota > Anaerolineae > Anaerolineales > Villigracilaceae > Defluviilinea. The sequence continues at coordinate 13,737 of DATDAG010000229.1, read as the reverse complement.
GTTCTTCCGCATGAGCAGACCGTTGACGTTATCACACACACGTTTGAGCGCTTCCTCCTCCGTCTGGGATGTTTGCGCTTCGATCAGCGGTTCATACATCTGACGGAGTTCATCCGCGTTCTCCGCGGGCACAACTGCCGCGTCTGCGAGTTTCAGTGCTTCGAGAAATTCGATGGACGCGGCTTGCAGTCTGCCAAGTTTCTGGTTCAATTGCCCAAGGAGTAATCGTGCGGCAAGGTTAAAGTCATTGTGCTTGACCCCATGTGCCAGATGCCGCATGGCTGATTCGAGCCTGTTCTCTGACGAGCGGAGCATGCCAAGATTGAAATACAAGGCTGGGTGTGTGAATCCCGCTTCGAGGGCGTGTTCGAGTTCTTCTGTTGCTTGTGCATCTTTGCCTTTGCTCTGCAGGTCAATTGCCTGACCGAGATGCAGGACAACTTTTGCCTGTTCATTCTGGTGGAGGTTTAACTGTCCTGTGCCGCGCATCAGGGCTTGCATGCCGCGGCGCACCTGCTGGGTGGCGGTGCTGTCGTCGGTGGAGTATTCGAAGAGAATCTCTGCCAGACGAGTTAAGGCTTTTTGGCGCGCCTCAGCGATTGGGTCCAGCCCTGAATCGGTCTCTTTCTTCGGCTTGTCCAATTGTTTGACCTGCGCCATTGCAATGGGACCTGTCCCGCCTTTAGGGCGCAGTGGCTTGGGGAGGAGTTGCCCGGATCGTAATAGTGTCTGTGCCTGTTTGGCTTCAGCGCTTTCGGGCATGATCTTCAATGCCTTGCCAACGAGTTCTGTTGTCTTTTCCACATTGCCTGTGCGCTGGACGAGGCTTGCGACTGCCAGATACTCGGCGACCGCCTGTGCCTTGTGACCGAGTTTTTCATGGGCAAGGGCGAGGCGAGAGTGGGCAAGGACATGTTCCGGGTCGAGGGAGGTGACGCGCACCCAGTTCTCAATGGCTTTATCCACATCCCGCTGGTTGAGGAATAGGTCTGCGGCTTTGAATGCCGCGTCTATGGCTTCTTTGAGGTGCCCTGTTCGCTCGAGAAGTTGCGCCAGTTTCTCCATGGGAGTGGGGTCCTGCGGCGAAACCTGCGCGACGCGTTTGTAGATTTGCAGCGCCTCATCGAATTCACTCTGCTGGAATAATGCCAGCCCCAAACTACTGAGCGCTTTTGGGTGATCGGGCATTTCCTGCAGTGCGTTGCGGTAGGCAGTGGCGGCTTTACCCCACTCCTGGTCCCATGCGAAGGAATGTCCTTCGTTCATTGATTTTTGGAAAATGTCTTCTCGTCCGGGCATGGTGGCAATTATACCGTAGGGGCGGGGTTATCCCGCTCCTGTGTTTCATATCACTTTCATCTCACCCCAGTTATCCCCATACCGCGCTTCGGTGGAGAGGGGGATGTCCAACGAATATGCCTTAGCCATTGTTTCTTTTACGATTTTGGCAGTCGTTTCAAGTTCATCTTTGGGGCACTCCAATACAATTTCATCATGCACCTGCAACAGCATTTTGGCTTTTAATTTCGCCTTTTCGAGCGCCGGCGGAATTTTCAACATGGCGATCTTCATGATGTCTGCGGCGGTGCCCTGGATGGGCGCGTTGATGGCTTCGCGTTCTTCGCGATTTTTTATCATGGCATTTTGTTTGCCCTGGAGTGCAGGGAAATATCTCCTGCGACCCAACAATGTCTCAACATATCCCCGTTCGGCGGCTTGTTTTTTGATGCCTTCCAGATATTTTTTGACGCCGGGAAATTTCTCGAAATATGTTTTGACGAATGTCTCTGCTTCAGCCAGCGTAAGTTCTGTCGAGCGTGTGAGACCAAAAGCGGACATGCCATAAATGAGACCAAAGTTGATCGCTTTCGCATGACGACGCATTTCCTTCGTCACCGCTTCGGGACCTACGCCGTAAATTGCTCCGGCCGTCGTGGAGTGGATATCTTCATCCTCGCGGAATGCCGCCAGCATTGCCTCGTCCTGTGCCATGTGCGCGACGATACGAAGTTCGATCTGTGAGTAATCCACTGCGAGCAAAACGTTCCCCTTGCCTGCGATGAATCCATTGCGGACTCTGCGTCCCGTTTCGGTGCGGATGGGGATGTTTTGTAGATTCGGGTTGTTCGAAGAGAGGCGTCCCGTCACCGCGCCGATCTGACTGTAGGATGTGTGGACTCGTCCCGTGTTCGCATCCACTGCCTGGGGAAGCGCATCGAGGTAGGTTGATTTTAACTTCGAGAGTTCACGGTGTTCAAGCACCCAATCCACAACGGGGTGTTTGCCGCTTAGCATTTCCAATACACCCGCGGCCGTGGAGTAGTGTCCGCTGGCGGTTTTTTTGCCTCGATCGGGCGGCTCCAATCCGAGTTGTTTAAAAAGCACATCGGAAAGTTGCTGTGTGGAGTTGACATTGAAAGTCCTGCCAACGGATTTGAATATATCCTTTTCGATCTCATCCAATCGCTTCGTCATTTCATCGGACATGGTTTTAAAGAAGGGCAGGTCGAGAAGCACGCCTTCCATTTCCATGCTCGCGAGAACGGGCGTGAGTGGCAGATCAACTTCATCGAGAAGTTTTTCGCCTCCCACACGTTTGAGATCATCCTTTTGGAGAGCCATCAAACGTAATGGGATTTCTGCATCTGCAACCGCATACGGTGCAACCGATTCGATTGCCACGTCTGCCATGCTGATCTGTTTCTTTCCCTTGCCGATCAACTCTTCGATGTGGGTCATCTCTTCGCCAAGTTTGACAAAGGCGAGATTCTTCAATCCAAGGTTTCTTGAGGATGGGTCAATGATGAACTCTGCCAGCATGGTGTCGAAGGTGAGTGGGGAAACGGTCACCCCGAACTTTGCCAGGACAATGTAATCGTATTTGGCGTTGTGCGCCAGTTTCCCGATTTTTGGATTTGTGAGCGGTTCCTCGAGCGCGGGCAACACTTTCTTGAGCGGAAGATTCTTCCCGCCATTGTGCCCAACAGGGATATAGTATCCCTCGCCTTCTTTAACTGCAAGTGAGATGCCGACGATCTCCGCTTTCATTTCCTCGGTGGAGGTTGTCTCTGTGTCGAAGGAGATGACTTTGGCTTTGTTGAGTACTTTCACTAGGTCATCAAGTTTTTTCTCTGTGTCAATGATATTGACACTGATGTCCAGGTCTGTTTTTGGAGTTGCGATAACCTGTGATTCGTTCATGAACATGGACATCTGTCCGCCTGCTGTGGGTGAGGATGATTCTATTTCAACGGCATCAGTTTCACCCGTCAGTTTTTGAAGCGATTTGAGGAGCGAGCGGAACTCCATCTCTTTGAAGAAGGCTTCAATGGCGGGGAAGTCCAGTTCGTGAGTCTTCGCATGATCGAGATCGAGTTTAATTTCAAGGTCGGTTTTGATCTGTGCGAGGTCGCGGCTGAGGTAAGCATCCTGTTTTTTCTCTTCGAGCTTTGTCCGCCAGCGTTTTTCGACATCTTCGATATTTTCATAAATGCCATCGAGCGTTTTATAGGTTTCAAGCAATTTGATGGCGGTCTTTTCGCCAACGCCCGCCACGCCAGGGATGTTATCGGACTTGTCGCCGACGATGGCTTTGTAATCCACGACCTGCCCTGGAAGCACGCCAAGTTTTTTAAGGACATCTTCGTCTCGGATGTAATTCTGGTCATCGCCCGCGAGATAGACAGTGGTGCGCTTGTCCACGAGTTGCAAGAGGTCGCGGTCGCCGGTGACGATCTTGACGCCGAGACCCTGCTCTGCCGCGACGCGCGCAACCGAGCCGAGCACATCGTCCGCTTCATAGCCGTCCATTTCGAGGCGCGGGATGTTGAACGCATCCACCATCTGGCGGATGCGTTCGATCTGCACGCGCAAGTCGTCGGGCATCTTTTCGCGGGTGGCTTTGTATTCAGGGAACATCTCGTCGCGGAAGGTCTTGCCGACATCGAACGCGACCGCCAGATATTCGGGCTGTTCCTGTTCGATGATGCGGAGCAGTTCGCGCGCAAAGCCGTAAACACCTGCGGTTGGTTCGCCTTTCGATGTCTGCCAGCGTTGACTGCCTCCGCCGCCCGCGGTGAGAGCAAAGTACATACGGTAGGCGAGGGCGTGTCCGTCAATGAGGTAAAGAGTAGGGGGCATATTGGTTTCCAGTAGGGGTGGGGTATTCCCGCCCAAGTGTTGGTGGGTGGTTGGAGAATTGGAGACTGGAGATTGGATGTCAACAAAACAAAAACGCAGAGTTATTATACTCTGCGCTTCTTCATGGATTATCGATGTTCTATCTTTCTGTTAGTTCGATTCCCTGGCGTGTACGGGTCTGTTTGATGTAGTCCTTCACCAGTTGCGGTGGATGTGGTTGTGTGCCGCCCATGATGAGGTATCCTGGCGCCCAAAAATCACCGGACGGGTTTTCCTTCTTCAAGCGGGTAAATTCCGCAAATATCTTTTCCGAAGTTTGCTGACGCATGATTCGCATGAGGTAACCCGGCGAAGCCGCAGGCGGAACGTTAACCACCCACTGCACATACTCGGGACGCACGGCGAGATATTCCAACCGCCAGCCGAAAGCAATACAGATCTGCGGAAGCCACTCTGAAAGCCGGTCAGAAATATCACCTGTCAAATAATGTGAAGTAAAACGCGGCACTAATAAACAGGCATAGGTCAGATTATAGAGTCCAGGGGTGATCGGGTCCAGCATGACGCGCCCAGCCACTTCTGTGATCGAGTGCGGGCGGGTTTCATCCAATTCGCCTGTAGCGGGTCTGCGTACCGGCGTGTCTGGTCGCTTGCGCGATTTTGACGGCATGGTGGCATCGAATTCCTGCACAACATGTTCGACAGTTTGCTCATTGTTTTGATTCGAGATCAGCAGGTCGTCCACGTGAACGGCGGGTGAACTCTCACGGCTGTATTTTCGCGGGCGGGATTGGGATGGACGGGTGCCAGTTTGCTCAATTGGGAAATCTGTCTTTTTTCCCGATGGCGAAGGAGGCGGGACATCGTTGAGGATGTTCGAAATGTTGGGGAATTCGAGATCGAGTTCCTCGTCTTCAGCATACTGGGTCGGCGCTTCGTGCGAAGCCGGAGCCTGCTTCTTCTCTTCAACCGGTTCCATCTCCTCGGTCAATCCCGGCGACGATAAACGATTTACCAATTGGCCTGCCTGCATGCGGATGGTGCTGAATGGGGTTTCTGCGTCGAAAACGAGAGCCAAAACCACATCGTCCGCGAGACGCGTGGCGTAGAGCATGTGCTCGGCTTTGGTTGCTTCGAGACGGACGAAGCGTAGTAGGTCGCTTCCTTTTTGCCCGTCCCAGTGACGGGTGACCGTTATTGCCAATTCTTTTGCCGCTTCTTGGGATAGTTGACCAGCGTACGCCCAAAGATTGTTTTTGCGCGTGATCAATGCAGCCTGTGCAGAGGACTCAAGCGTGAGCCGCGTGAGATGTTGTGCGGCTTTGGTTACATCTCCCAGCCAGGCGAGTTCGTCGGTGTCGTTCAATCGAACAGCAGGCGATTTGTCGCTGGCTCGGGAAGGCTTGGATGGAAATGAGTCGTTATTTAGCATATTCAACAATTCCGGTAAGTAGGAAGGTTTTCGCAACAACACCCACGGACGAATCTCGTCCAGTGCGGGCGGCGTATCGGCATCAGAAAAAAGGATCAGTTTGATGGTCGGTTTGATCGTGCGGAGGGCGTGGCCAATGTCAGCGGCGGCGTGTTCTCCGATGTCCAGATCAAGAAAGGCAAGTGAGCAGTTCTCTTCATCTGTAAGAATGACGGCTTCTCCTTTTCGTTTTGCAAAAAGGAGACGGTAGCCTGCCTGCTCGATGTCCGAACGAATGTGTTTTGAAAAATTGACATTGTTTGTTACAAGGAGCAGGGTTTTGGTCATTCTTTAATTGTAGTTTATCACGTCAGGAAGGGGGAGGCAAGCAGAGTACATGTTAAGGCGCTTACGAAAACGCTAATTTTGCCTCAAATTTGTATACTCAACTTGATTTTCGTTCGGGTTTGTGCTAATAATGAGAAAAATTTTGCGAGGATTGTGAATGCACAGGGAACGTGTTTCTGAAAATGTCTTTTGGTTTCAAAGTGAAGTGTACGCGCAGGTGACAGCGGGTGTGGTGGTGGGTCCGCAATGGGCGGTGATGATAGATACGCTGGCATTGCCGGACGAAACGTTGACCATCCGTGAGTTTATCGAACATGAATTGAATGTTCCAGTCCGGTATGTGATCAATACGCATTATCACGCCGATCATACATGGGGAAATTGTTTCTTTCCCGGCGCGACGGTGGTGGCGCACGCGCGTTGCCGCGAGTTGCTAGAGGAACGCGGCGCACCATCGCTTGAATTAGCGAAGAAGCAGAACCCTGCCTTGCGCCAGGTTAAGATCGTCCCTGCGCAAATGACATTCATTGATGGGGATATGACATTGCGTGTTGGAAAGAAGAACCTGATTCTTTCACCTGCCTTTGGGCACAGTCATGATGGTATCTCTATACTGGTGGAGGAGGATCGCATCCTGTTCGCGGGTGATTCTTTCATGCCTGTCCCGCATGTTGTGGACGGGGATGTGGATGATAATATCGCGGCCATCAAGCAGATCCCAAAGATGGGTCTCGAGAACATCGTGCAGGGACATGGCGATATCATCCTGCGGGGTGAAATAGATGCGGCTGTGAAAGAGAATATGAATTATTTGTCAGCGATCAAGAAATCTGTAAAGGCGATCTCGAAAAGGAAGAATGCTGCCGAGCTTTTGGAGGATATCAAGATTGAGGATTGCGGTAAGAGCAGGGTGTATCTGGGCGGGCTGGCAGAAGCATTACACCAGAGTAATCTAAAGGCATTGCTTCATAATATGACGCAATGAGAAAATGTGTTTACGAAAACGTCCCCATCAAACGGGGACGTTTCTCTTTATTGATTACCGATTTCCTTTTGGGCTTTTCTTGCCCGTAACCACCCGTTCAAACTCTGACTAACAACCCTTTCCTTTCCCTCGATCAACTTTTTGATATTTGGGCGCAAAGACCAGACAAGCAGGGATAATGACAATATCCCATATAGGATATCTATCGGGCTTTGATAACCCAGATAGGCGCGGACGGCAAAAACAATGGTCACGATCAACCCGATGGTCAGCGTAGTGACGGAGGCGATTCCGATCGTGAACCAGATCAATGCCCCCGCGCCAAAGGCAATGGGGAACATCCATCCCCATAAACCAACCGCTCCGCCAAGCGCGGGAGCACCGCCTGCGCCTCCGTGGAAACGCAACTTGCCGTCTGCATCGCGGTTGAGCAGGAAGATGGAATAGTTATGCCCAAGGATCGCACACACAGGAGCCAGCACATGGAGCAGGTCATTCTGCGGGCTGACCATTTGCGCGAGCCAGACAGCGACTGCGCCTTTAAGAATGTCCAAAATGGCTGTTAGTAAACCTGCCCCGAAACCAGCCGCACGGACTGTGTTCGTCCCGCCTGTCCGTCCGCTTTCGATCTCGCGCAAGTCCTTGCCGGTTTTGAGTTTTACGATCAACATCCCAAATGGGATGGAACCGATGATATAGCCTAGTACCACGATCCCTGCTTCGACCAACATTTGCATCACTACTCCTCCGTGTGAGTATAAATATTTAACACGATAGAACGCGTAAGGTTTCTCTATTCAACAATCTGCAAGGCGGTCTCGGTCACTTTGCCGTTCTTGATCCAGAACCCGCGTAATTTCCATTGCCCCTGTGCCTGCGAACAGATCACGTGGACGACTTCATAAGCCGCCTCCGCTACGTCGGTTGGCGAGACAGTTTCAGGTCCCGCGGGATGCGAGTGGAAGATGCCGAGCAGGTCAAGTTCATTGGATTCGATCCACTCCAAAGCTCTGAGTTGCTCGTATGGATCCATTACGAATCGCACGGGACTTTGAGCCTGATTCTGTACCAACAGCACTCTCTCCACCCGGTGATTTTTTCCCGCCAACAGACCACATGCTTCGAACGGTGCATGGATGCTGACATGTGCCACGATTTCCCTAACTTGTTCCCTGTCAAGTATCAATTGTGAGATCATTTTATCGAATGAAAATAGCCAATCCCCAGCAAAGTGCTGCGACAATCGAGGGCTCCAGGGTGGCGCGCCGCACGGAAATATTTTCGCCCAGGTTGATTGCGAGGTTGATCAATCCATACAATGGACCGATAAGCAACAACCCGAATTGAATTGGCGTGAGAGGCCAATAGTGCAGACCTGATGCGAGTTGTATACTTACAAGCCCTATGCCGAGCGACCAAACAAACTCCCATTTGCCGCTCATCCTTAGGTATAGTATTCGCAGGCTGGTAAGTGTGGATGCTATGAAAAGTGCGGGCATGAGGACGAACAACCTCACCCCGCTCGAACTCAGGGCGATGGCCAGGATAAAGAACAATGTGTACGAAATGGCGGTTAGCCCCACCACTGAAAATGTGTATAATGGGGCGTCCGGGTCCACCACGATGTATTCAGCGAGAAAGACAAAGAAGATGAAAAAGCCGCTGATGATGAAGCCGACCCACCATGTCCGTCCGTCTGGCAGGATGGATAATGGAACGCTGATGACGAAGGTGGACAGGGTGGGGAGGAACCACCATTGGAAGGTAGCCCTTCGGTTCAGGGATGGGTGACCACGCAGGAGCCAGTCCATACCAGTCGCGCCGAGACCGGCAGTAAGTAAACCCATCAGTGTTGAAATATCCAGTGTGATGGCAAAGGGAAGAACAGGGAATCGCACTTCGAGGTTGAACCCTTGTGATGGGATGAGACGCGCCAGAGCAAGCGCCAGCAATACGGTGGATGTGAGCAATCCCATGCGGTTTGGGTCGGGCATGAAGCGGTCTTGTTCGTTCATTGGTAATCATTGTACCTGCCTCATAAGCGAATGCCAAGACATACCCCATATGGTAGAATCAAATGGTTATGGATGTGCAGAAACTGGAAACATTACCGCCTCCCCCAGGTGTATTTGGCTCGCTCAAGGCGGGCTTTGACGTTGTTTCCAATCGAGTTGTATTGATCCTTTTGCCTTTGGGGTTGGACTTGCTCTTATGGCTGGGACCTCGGTTGAGCGTGGACGAGTTGCTCTCTCCCTACTTCAGGCTTGTGTTCGAGCAGGCACGCCGGGGCGTGGCAGAAGCAGACCTTGATCGTTTCATCCAAACCCAATCCTTGATAACTGAGTGGTTGCAGGACTTCAATCTGTTGAGCTTGTTATCCAAGTTGCAGCTATTTCCAATTGGGATTTCAAGCCTTTCATCCCAAACCCTGCCTGTGGAGAACCCGCTTGGACTCTCGAGTGTTGTGATCGTTTCCTCCATTTGGATATTGCTTGGGCTGTCTCTGGTGCTGGTGCCCCTTGGCTGGGTTTGTGGAGGAGTGTATTTTTATCAGGTGGCAGGATCAATTTTGGGTGAGGAGGAAATGGGAATCAGTTTTTCGAATGCCATTTTTCAGACGGTGCTCTTGTCGGTGATATGGCTGGTTGGGCTGATGGTCCTCTTTATACCCTTGATGCTGATGCTTGGTTTGTTTGCGTTGATCAACCCAGTCCTGGCAAACATTGCTGTTCTTGTTATTGTGTTCCTGTCGTTCTGGTTGATCGTTCCGTTGTTCTTTACCCCGCACGGGATATTCGTCCGCAGGCAGAACGCGTTCTACTCGATCTATTCCAGCCTGCAGATGATACGCTTCTCGCTCCCGACCAGCGGCATGTTCGTGTTGAGTTGGTTCCTCCTCTCGCGCGGACTGGATGTTCTATGGAGCGTGCCAAAAAATGGATCGTGGCTGACCCTGGTCGGTTTTGCAGGACATGCATTTATAACCACCGTATTGCTTGCGGCAAGTTTCATCTATTACCGTGATATGACCGACTGGCTGAAGAATGTCTACGACCGCTTTCAGCAGTTCAGGCAGAGACCGTCATCTACGGTCTGAACGAAATTATCTTCTTCACCCGTTTCCCAAAATGATGCGGGTATTCATCGGAGGTTTTTGTGGCAACGAAAGAAAAAACAACTGGCTATGATGTTGGCGCCATTCAGGCTCTTGAAGGCATCGAGCATGTGCGTAAGCGCCCAGGCATGTATGTGGGCGGTACTGATATTAAGGCATTGCATCACCTTGTATATGAAGTTGTAGATAACGCTATAGATGAAGCTCTGGCTGGTTTTTGCACGAAGATAGATATCATCATCCATGCCGACAGCAGTGTGACGGTCGAGGATAATGGACGCGGTATCCCGGTTGGTCCGCATCCCACGAAAAAGGATGCCAAGGGAAAACCCATGGAAACAGTGGATGTGGTGATGACCGTAATTGGCGCGGGAGGCAAATTTGGCGGCGGCGGATACAAGGTCTCCGGCGGTTTGCATGGTGTGGGTGTGAGCGCGGTCAATGCCCTTTCTGAATGGACAGTGACCGAGGTCAAGCGCGGCGGCAAGTTGTGGCAGCAGAACTATAAACGCGGTGTACCGCAGGGAGCCATTAAACAAATTGGAAAAGTCGCCAAGGATGAAACTGGCACCATACAACACTTTAAGTTTGACAAGCAGATATTTACCGAGGATATTGATTACCGTTTCGATACGCTTGTCCAGCGCTTCCGTGAAATGGCCTTTGTGACACGCGGTGTGACCATCCGCTTTGTGGATGAACGCACCGACCGCCGGATGACCTTCTATTTCGAGGGCGGATTGACTTCCTTTGTGCGTTATTTGAACCGCAACCGCGAGAACCTGCACCCGGTCGTCCATGTAGATAAGGATATTGAGGCGATCGGTGTTGAAGCCGCAATCCAATATACTGATTCCTACACTGAATCTGTATATTCATTTGCCAATACGATCAACACCATTGACGGCGGGACGCATCTCACCGGTCTGCGCTCTTCGCTGACGCGCGTGGTCAATGATTATGCCCGTAAGAACGGTCTGCTCAAAGATGCAGATCCGAACTTCTCCGGCGACGACACGCGCGAAGGTCTGACAGCAGTCGTTTCGGTCAAACACCCTGAACCTCAATTCGAGTCGCAGACGAAAGTAAAGCTGATGAATCCCGAAGTGCAGACGTACGTCACGCAGGCGGTTGGCGAGGCATTCAGCACATTTTTGGATGAGAACCCGCAAGCCGCAAAGGCGATCATTGCCAAGTGTCTAACTTCTGCCCGGGCGCGTGATGCGGCGCGCAAGGCGCGCGATCTGGTCATCCGCAAGTCGGCGTTGGAATCGTTGACCCTGCCGGGCAAACTGGCTGACTGCTCGGAACGTGACTCGTCTAAGACCGAACTCTACATCGTGGAAGGCGACTCGGCAGGCGGCTCTGCCAAACAGGGACGCGACCGCCACTTCCAGGCGATCCTCCCGTTGCGCGGCAAGATCATGAATACCGAGCGTGCCCGCCTTGATAAGATCCTTTCAAGTAACGAAGTCAAGGCATTGATCTCCGCGTTGGGGACGGGCATCGGCGATAACTTCGACATCGCGGGTCTGCGTTATGGACGCGTCATTATCATGACCGATGCAGATGTGGACGGCAGTCATATCCGCACATTGTTGCTGACCTTCTTCTTCCGTTACATGCCACATTTGATTGATGATGGGCATCTCTATATTGCCCAGCCTCCGTTGTATCGGGTTGCGTACAAGAACCAGGTCAAATATGTGTACACTGAAAAGGAAAAGGACAAGGTGATCAAAGATGTGGGGGAGAGGGCATCGCTTCAACGCTACAAGGGTCTTGGTGAAATGAACCCGACCCAGCTGTGGGAGACGACAATGAATCCAGAAAACCGGACCCTGCTCCTGGTCACAGTGGAGGACGCGGCGGAAGCGGATCGCACCTTTGATATGTTGATGGGCAATGCAGTGGATCCCCGCCGGAAATTCATCCAGACCCATGCGAAAGCTGTCCGTAATCTGGATATTTAAAAAATAGCTGGCGTCCCGAAGGTGCTGTCCTGAGTTTGTCGAAAGAGTTGGAAGGCTCAAATGGCCTTTTCAGAGGAACCTCCGGGACGTTTTATTTCCCGCTTTGCTTCTTTGTTATGAAAGTACCATAGTTATAGAAGGGGGATGTAGTGTAAAATTCCAAAACCGCTGAATTCAGGCGGTTTTAAGTGGTGCCATGCTATATTTATCCCAGAGAACCCAGACCGTATTGAACAGGGTGCTACAGATCGTAGTACTCGTATATCAAGCTGTCGCGGTCCTGGTTTTTATTTCCACGTTGTATCTTGCAACGGACTGGTTGAGGAATCCGTTCATCGGTGGTTTCTTCGAGCATACACTCGTTTTGAACGGTTCCAATACAAGTGAAGAGGGGAAGAGTTGGGAAATGTACGAACAGGGATTCGACGTGGGCGATCAATTGGTCTCTGTGCATGGCGCTCCTGTTTCGACATCCGATGAATTGAGGGAAATACTCGCCTCGAAAAAGGTTGGCGAACAGGTTACTGTTGAGGTTCGCACAACCGAGACGACGGTGGAGAGAAAGATTTTCCTGCAAGAACTCTCATCCGCAGACCGGACTGCCTTTTTTTACATCCCCGAATCCCTGAGTTTTGTATTCCTTATTGTCAGCTTATGGATATTCGGTCTGCGCCGCACCGAACCTGCCGGGCGTGCCTATTCCTTATTCACCTCATCGCTCGCCATTGTCGTCAGCGCGCTATTTGAACTGTACACCTCCCATCGCCTGACATACATTTGGACGCTGGCACTGGGACTCACTGGCGGCGCGTTGATAGACCTCGCATTGGGCTTCCCGCAGGAGGTCCGCGTTGTGATCGGACGTCCGTATCTCCGCTGGACCGGTTATCTGGTGAGCATTGCATTGGTGCTCAATGCCTACAGTACGTTGTTCAACTTCGAAGATCCGACCGCCTATATCACAGCATGGCAGGTCATTTACGGTTTTGATGGGCTTGCCGCGCTCTTCTATTTTGGGATGTTGTTCTATCATGCAGTGACATCCCGTTCGCCCGTTGTCAAGAACCAGACTCGGACGATCCTGATCGGATCCCTGATCGCATTTGGGCCGGTCGTAGCATGGTTCCTGTTTGCTGGCGAGGCGTTCAATCCTTACCTGCTCCCATTCCTGATCGTATTCCCCCTTGTCAACGGATATGTCGTCCTGCGCTTCCGCCTCCTCCGCACCGATTACTGGGTGCGCCAGGGGATGGTGTATGCCCTGCTGACGGTTTTTGTGGTTGCCGCGTATGGCTTGTTCGTAAGCGGTATTGCTTTGGTCATACCCATGCCGTCCGATAACCCTTATCTGATCGGCGGACTGGTTTTTGTCATTGCCGTCTTGCTTAACCCCTTACGCAACCGTCTACAAGTACTGGTGGATGGCACATTCTTCCGCGGTCAACGGGCCTACGAAGACCGCATCCGCACCTTCAGCCATGAGATGACCCGCGCGCTGGATATAGAAGCGATCGGACGTGTGATTCGCCGGCAGGTGATGGCAACCCTCACGCCGGATCGTTTGCATATCTATACCTATGACGCGCTTAACGATCAATACGCCGCCTTGTTGGGAGAAGACGGCCGTCCAACCAGCGATATCCGCTTTTCATCCACCAGCCCGCTCGTCCAATACTTCCAGCAGGAAAACATCCCGTTGTATCTCGACACTGTCAACCCTCAATTAATAAGCCTGAAAGGAGACGAGGCGCGCCTTTCCCTGTTG
>DATDAG010000228.1:0-5887 GCA_036525495.1 Anaerolineales bacterium | reverse complement strand
CCTTTAATCACGGCATAGTATCTTGTAGTGCAGTCACATCTTCCCACGCGTGGCTGTCACTTATTGGAGGCATTTGTGAACAAAACAGCAAAAATTATGTTTGGCATTTTCGCGGCGCTCGTCCTGTTGACGGGTTCATTTGCCGGTGGTTTTATCACCAGGCACGCGCTTGCACGAACCGGCATATTTCCCGGGTTTACTGAGAACCCCCATCCTGATATCGTTCTCCCCCCTCCGATCACCTCGCCTACGATCACCCCGCCTACCAGCGATCAGACATCTGCAACACCCGATGAACTGCAAACGCTGTTTATCCCTTTCTGGGAGGCGTGGAATATCGTCCATGATCAATATGTAAACCAGCCAGTGGATGACACACTGCTCATGCAGGGCGCCATACGCGGCATGTTGGAAGCAGTGGGAGATGACCATACTTATTACATGGACCCTGATGTAAATGAAGCCGAGTCATCATCCCTATCAGGCGAATACCAGGGAATTGGCGCTTATGTGGATACGCGCGGGGATTTCCTGACCGTTATCAGCCCCATCGAAGGTTCTCCCGCTGAAGCGGCAGGTCTGCGCCCCGGCGATATGATCATTGCCATTGACGGTGAGGACATGGCTGGGTACACACCCGAGGAAGCCCGTCAACGGGTATTGGGTGAGGCGGGGACAACTGTCGTTTTAACGGTGGCACGCGAGGGGGAGTCTGAACCGTTGGAATTCTCGATTGTCCGTGCCAAGATCACGATTTCCAGCGTCACAGGCGAAATGCTCGAAAACGATATTGCCTACATCGACATTAACACCTTTGGCGATAAGACGACCAGGGAACTGCGCGCCACACTGGACGAATTGCTTGCCCAAAATCCGAGGGGCATTATCCTTGATTTACGATTCAACCCAGGCGGCTTTTTGTTCACATCCATTGAAGTCACGTCCGAATTCATAGATGAAGGCATCGTCCTGATCGAACAATACGGGGACGGAACCCGGGATACTTATCAATCGCTCGGGAACGGCAAGGCGACCAACCTGCCCATTGTCGTCCTGATCAACGAAGGGTCGGCATCTGCCTCTGAAATTCTGGCTGGTGCATTGCAGGATTACGAACGTGCAGAACTCGTTGGCGTTCAGTCCTTTGGCAAAGGTTCCGTACAAACTTGGGCGCCCCTTTCAAGCGACCAGGGTGCGGTACGCGTCACCATTGCCCGCTGGCTGACGCCAAATGAGCGGACCATCCAAGATATTGGTCTCACACCTGATTTCGTGGTGGAGATGACCGAAGATGATTACGAAAACGACCGCGACCCGCAGCTGGATAAAGCCGTAGAAGTATTGCTGGGACTGATCGCACAAAAATAACCAGTCGCGCCGACAGCCTGCCTGAACGGGCAGCGAGACGCAATGACGAATAGTTCAAAAAAGGAGAACCGATGTTTTTCTTCGACCCCACCTACCTCATCTTCATGATCCCCGCCTTCATATTGATGGGAATCACCTCATGGTATGTAAGGCATGCCTACAAAAAATGGAGCAAGATCCGCGCCGGCAGTGGGCTCACAGGTGCGCAAGCCGCTCAACAACTGGTCTCACGCGCGGTCTACTCGGGTAATGATGTCAGCGCCGATCTTCGCAACGTCCGTGTGCTTGGCATTGGTGGCAACCTGACAGACCATTACAACCCGCGGGATAAAACACTCTATCTTTCGCCCGGTGTGGCAAACAGCCCATCGGTGGCATCGGTTGCCATTGCCGCTCATGAACTTGGTCATGCCATGCAGGACGCGGAAGGATACCTCCCTCTCCGCTTCCGCTCTGCGTTGGTTCCCATGGTGAACATCGGTTCCAATCTCGGGTGGATCCTTATCATGGCGGGTCTGTTCCTGCGCTGGCTGGATCTCGCATGGATTGGGATTTTCTTCTTTGCAGGCGGCGCGGTCTTTGCACTGGCGACCCTGCCTGTGGAATTCAACGCCTCGGCGCGTGCGAAAGCGATGCTTACCCAAAGCGGCATCATCCGAACTGACGAAGAGGCGCGCGGAGTCAACGCAGTGCTCAACGCCGCGGCACTCACCTATGTTGCCGCCCTTATCACCGCTGTTTTGCAACTGCTCTATTACGTCTTCCTCGTCGGCGGGAGGCGGAGGAACTAATATCACTTTCTGAGCACGGCACAGTCGAAAGTCAAGTTTATGGCAAACACCCGCAATTTTATTCGCGGGTGTTTGTGTATAATCCTCCCAACATGCGGAAATTCATATTCTTCATTGTCATCTTCCTCGGGGCTGCGTTCGTTTACCTGAGTTTCGGCGAAATTGAAACGATCCTGGAAACCCTTCAAAAGGGAAATATCTGGTTTATTCTCGTGGCTCTCCTTGCCCAGTGTGGCTGGTTCGTTGTATCCGGGTTGACATATTTATCTCTCTATCGCGTACTTGGAATCGATGATACTGTATACAGGTTCTCGCTCATGGCCGCTGCCGCAAACTTTGTCAATACAGTGGCGCCGAGCGCCGGCATGGGTGGCATGGCTGTATTCATCAGTAACGCGGCCCGCAACAATCAATCCCCTGGCAAGGCGACTGTCGCCAGCATGTTAAATCTATTCCTCGATTACCTTGCCTTTCTTATCGTTCTCGCACTCGGCTTGATCGTCCTCTTCCGCCGCAATGATCTCGACCCGACAGAGATCGCGGCGTCCGCCGTTATCTTTATGATTGCAACCTCGCTTGGGTTCCTTCTATACCTTGGTTCACGATCTGCCAAAATGCTGGGTAACGCCCTCGCCAAAATGGCACGGCTCGTCAATCGCATCGCCAGATCCTTCATCCATCGCGAGTATCTCAGTGAAGACCGCGCACACGAATTTGCGAATGAGATGGCATCAGACCTCAGGTCCCTCCCCGAACGATTGCGCAGTCTTATCAAACCCATGCTGTATGCATTGGGGAACAAGGCGCTATTGATGTGTGTACTCATGGCGTGTTTTCTTGCCTTTCGAGTTCCATTCACTGCGGATACGATCATAGGCGGATTTTCCATTGCCTATCTTTTCCTTGTTGTATCCCCCACACCATCTGGTATCGGAATCGTCGAGGGTATTATGCCGCTTGCCCTTTCCTCCCTGCGTATTCCTTGGAGTCAGGCGGTTATTATTACTCTCGCGTACCGAGGCATAACGTTTTGGTTCCCGCTTGGGATTGGTGCGATCGCACTACGTATTTTGGACCGGGAAAAATAGCCCATGCCAATTGCCTCTCTTTTGGATTTCTGGAAAAGCGATCGCGATACCGCCCCCAATCTTGTCGCGTGGCAGACGCTTCCTCCGCGCCCCGCACAAACGCATCCCTTCCCTGTCGATCTGCCTGCCTCTGTCTCCCATACTTTGATTGCCGCTGGGATCCATTCCCTCTACTCACACCAACTCGAAGCATGGACACATGCGCGTGCTCACGAAAATGTCATCCTTTCCACTGGCACCGCCTCGGGGAAAACACTTGCCTACAATCTGCCAGTCATTTCATCCCTTCTTCAATCTAATGACGCCCGTGCTTTATACATCTTTCCCACCAAGGCATTGGCACAAGATCAACTCTCTAATCTCCAATCTCTGGTTGCCGATCACCAATTGCTAAGTGCTGCCATCTACGACGGCGACACCCCGCAAAAAGACCGTTCACAAATCCGAAAGAACGCCCGCATCATCCTATCCAACCCCGATATGCTCCACACTGGGATACTCCCTCATCATACCAATTGGCTGGAATTCTTCTCGAATGTAAAGTTCATCGTCATTGACGAGACGCACACCTATCGCGGAGTCTTTGGTTCACACGTTGCAAATGTGATCAGAAGGCTCAAACGCGTGTCGAATTTCTACGGTGCAAAACCACAATTTATTCTTGCATCTGCAACCATCGGCAACCCAAAGGAACTCGCTGAAAAACTGATTGAGGAGCCCGTCCGACTCATAGCTAACGATGGCTCTGCACGCGGACCGCGTCACTTCCTCATTTACAACCCGCCGCTTATAGATAAAGCTTTGGGCTTGCGAAAATCATCCCTGCTCGAAGGCGTAAGGCTGGCACGGGACTTGGTCAATAGCAATGTTCAATCCGTCGTGTTCGCGCGATCCAGAAGAAGTGTTGAGATTATCCTGAGTTACCTGCAGAGCGAACTCACTCCAAACTCCAGCATTGAATCACCATTGATCCCTTACGAGTCACTGCCCAATCCTCGAACTTTCGTCCGTGGGTATCGCAGTGGATATTTACCATCTCAACGTCGCGAAATCGAAAAGGGACTCCGCGACGGCACGATCAAAACTGTCGTTGCCACGAATGCCCTTGAATTGGGAATTGATATCGGCGGGCTGGGCGCCGCGATCATCGTCGGCTACCCGGGAACTGTCGCTTCAGCGAGACAGCAAGCGGGTCGTGCGGGACGCGGGCTTGAATCCGCTGTGGCGTTGATGGTCGCGTCGGCGAGTCCGCTCGATCAATTCCTCGCGCATCATCCCGAATATTTCTTTGAGCGTTCGCCCGAACAGGCGCTCATCAATCCCGATCATTTGTTGATCTTGCTCGAACATTTGCGTTGCGCGATGTTCGAATTGCCGTTCCAAAAAGGTGAAGGCTTCGGCAGCATCCCAGTAGAAACAGTGGAAGAGTATTTACAGTTTTTGGTGGGCAACAACGAAGCGCATTTATCGAACGAAAAATTCTTTTGGATGGCAGATCAATATCCCGCCGCGAATATTTCATTACGTTCAGCATCTCCGCAGGGCGTTGTGCTGCAAACAACATTTGAAAATCGCCCACAAACCATCGGCACCGTGGACGGCGAAAGCGCTTTGTGGATGGTGCATCCTGGAGCGATCTATTTGCATGAAGCGCAGCAATATTTGGTGAAGGAATTGAATCTTGAAGAGCACATCGCGCGTCTCAAGCCCATCGCCAGCGATCATTACACCGAACCACAAAGACAAACTACGGTTGAAGTGTTATCTGTTGCGGCAGAATTCCCCTCAACCCTAACCCCTCTCCCGCGGGGAGAGGAAAATTCGCACCCTTCTCCTCGTGGGAGAAGGGCTGGGGATGAGGGTGAAATCGCGCATAAAAAATGGGGCGAATTGCAAGTCACTACGCAAGTGACCGGCTTTCTCAAACGCCGCTGGTACACACATGAGACTCTGGGACAGGAACCACTGGATTTGCCTTCCACCGATCTGCAAACGACTGGCTATTGGATCTCGCTCTCCGAAGAAACAGTGACGCGTCTGCGCGAAGCCGGAGCCTGGTCCAACGATCCGAACGACTACGGTCCCGATTGGAAAAATACCCGCGAACGAGTCCGTGCGCGAGATAAATATATCTGTCAGGCCTGTGGCACGCCTGAATCTTCCCGCCAGCATGATGTGCATCACAAGGTTCCCTTTCGCGCGTTCACGACACGCGAAGAAGCCAACCGGCTAGAAAATCTCACAACACTATGCCCCTCTTGCCACAAGCAAGCAGAGGCGAACGTGCGCATGCGCAGCGGGCTCGCGGGGCTGGCGTACGTGCTGGGCAATCTTGCGCCATTGTTCCTGATGTGCGATGCAGGTGACCTGGGATCACACATCGAGCCTGTTGAGAATAAAGTTTTTGGTCAGCCGACAGTGGTGTTATACGACTCTGTCCCTGCGGGGATTGGGTTCAGCGAAAAACTTTTCGAGATGCACAATGAATTGGTCGCGCGCGCGTTGGAACTGGTCAGTGACTGTGCGTGTGAGGATGGCTGTCCCTCGTGTGTCGGTCCCGGTGGCGAAAATGGATATGGAAGCAAGCAGGAAGCACTGGAATTATTGAAGGAACTCTCAACACAAGCATGATTATCCGTT
>DATDAG010000227.1:0-11222 GCA_036525495.1 Anaerolineales bacterium | reverse complement strand
GCCCCATAGGAAAAACTTCTATAAAAGAAGAAGGAGTACAACATGAGACCCCTAGAAGTATTAATCCTATTGGCACTTCTTTTTTCTCTCCTCGGTCATCTCATCCCGAGAAGAAGGCGACCGCGCTGGTTGTCCCGCCTGTCTGCTCTGGCTGCTATCCTGGTGGTAATCCACCTGGTGAGTGAGGGATACCGATGGCAGATGGTTCCAGCCTACGTACTTGCCGCCTTGTTGGTTCCAGGAATGGTCCTGAGTGAAACAGAGGCCGCTCGACCGCCGTCTTCCGCCCTCTCGCTCACGCGCAGGATACTGAGAATTCTTGGGGTTGTGGTCGGATTGACCGCCCTTGCATCAGCCGCGTTGCTCACTTCTGTTCTGCCCGTATTCACCCTCCCGGAACCGACCGGGCCCTACGCTGTGGGCACACAGTACTACTTGTGGACTGATACCCGCCGACCGGACGAGCATACTTCGGCTCCAGACGACTTTCGTGAGATCTCAGTACAGATCTGGTATCCAGCCGAGCCATCCGGGCACGAAAAGCCTATCCCCTACATGCGCCGCGACGCTGCCCGGGCGTTTATTGGCAGCAGTGAGAACATTCCACCATTTCTGTTTGAGCACTTGGCACTGGTTCGTACACACGCATACCTTGATGCAGATGCCGCACAGGCAGATGCACCATTCCCGGTCATTACCTATTCGAACTCGGGAACGATGTCAGTCCACATGACGTTGTTTGAAGAACTGGCCAGCCATGGCTATATCGTCGTGTGTATTGGCCATCCCTATTGGAACACATTCGTGTATGGGTCCTCGGGCGAGGCCATCCCCTTCGACGAGAAGGATGAACAGTATCTGGATTGGTGGGCGGAGGCGGATTCCTCAATCGTGATAGATACCAAGGCGCAGGTGACGGTGGCCACAACCACGGCTGATCAGGAGCGCGCTTTCGTCAAGCTCAATGACCTCATGCCATTGGCTGTGGCCGATCTCAGAACATGGGGTGACGACATCGGATTTGTGCTGGACCAGTTAGACGCCATCAACCAGAACGATGGCGCCCTGGCAGGGGCTCTCGACCTGCAACGCGTGGGGGTGATGGGCTTCTCCAAGGGAGGAGCTGCCGCTGGACAGTTCTGCGTGACAGACATCCGCTGCAGCGCGGGAATCAATCTGACAGGGTTCATGTACGCCGATATTGTGGATCTCGATCTGCAGGTGCCCTTTCTCTTCATGGATGAAGAAGAGCACTGGTGCCCAGACTGCTACCCGAATAATCTCTTCTTCAATCGAGCCCTCAGCGATGCCTACCAGATGAAGATCAGGGGCGCCAGGCACGCCAGTTTCGGCGACCTATCACTCTATGGCCGGCTCTTTCACCTCGTTAGCGACGAGCCCGATATAGACCCGCAGCACATGATCCTCGTCCAGAACGCGTACTCCCTGGCGTTCTTCGACAAGCACTTGAAGGGCATGCCGTCGGCCCTGCTCGATGGGCCATCGGCGGACTTCCCGGAAGTGGTCTTCATATCACACCATGGCACCCCTTGACCAATACCGGGGCGCTCTGTGTGCTGCTGGTTTAACATGGCTATTTGATCACCTGATCGCGATCATCGTGGAGGAGCTTCTCCTGTTCCTTGGATCGGTTTGTAGTGCTTTAGCCACGAGGAGTTTTAGCACAAAAAGACCGATGGGAAAATGCATATGAAGACAATAGTTAATTGGATGAAATCACATCCGCTGGCCATGTTCTTTTCGTTGGCATTGGTGCTCACGTATGGCCTGCTTATTGGTCTAGGCCTCGCTCTGGCATCTGTACTGGCTTTTGCCCTGGCAGGTCTTGAAAATCAATCGGACCTCATGAATTTGTTGCTCATAAATACAGGGCGGTTAATGGTTTATGGGCCAGTCCTGGCAGGGATGATCGTAACCAGATCGATCACCCCTGGACAGAAGCCGGGGTCAGCAAGGAAAAGATGGCTTACCTTTTTGATCGTATGGATCACTGCCATGGTCGTTTCCACACTTGGGCTGCAACAGGAGAGCGCCAGCAACATCGGGTTGATCCCCTTGGTGATCATCTCGATCCCAATTGCCTTGGTTCCAGCGTTTGTGTTCTCCAGCGCCTTCAGCAAGGTCGCCAGTCTGCGAGATTACCTTTCGACGCTGGTCCACCCTCGTGGACACTTTGTCTGGTATCTTATCGCACTCCTTACTTTTCCAATGATTCACCTCCTGGGAATAATGATCACGAATTTACTGGATAGTAATCCACTGCTCTCCAACGTCCACTTTAATCCTGGAATATTGTCGGCCCCTTTCATAACCTTTACCTCTGTGTTCTTTTACAGCGGAGGGGTGAACGAGGAGGGCCGGCTGGCGCGGTTTCGCACAGCGGCGTCTTCAAGTCCGCTCCAGCCCACTGGTGGCTAATCTGCTTCTCTGGATCTACCTAGTGGTGTGGCATATCCCCAATGACATTATGCAATACGCCGGAGGTGGATACTTGCTTATTCGCATTGGCTTGTACCCGTTCATTACTATCCTATTTGGATGTGTTTACAACCGAACAAAAGGAAGCATCCTTGCCACGGCGTTATTCCACGCCTCGATGAATTCCATGAACACGTTGCAAGCCGCCCTGCCACCTACCGACGTCGGCTCCGTACTTCTGGTTGCCTTTGCTATTCTTGCCATCTTTTTTGACCGTATGTGGAAGAAACTGCCGTCCGAGCACCCGGCGGTGTATCGGGAGCAAAAACCGGATGGCTAAATACCAGAAGCAAGTTGTGAGCGATAGTTGTTTGATATGGCGAATGAATAATCCCCGCCACAAGCGGACGGGGTATCAAAGATCGCAACCCCAGAAGAACTTTTCGCCGCAGAGCGGCGGGGTATTCCTCATCCCAAAAGGAATAAAATGATCAACTTCATTATATGGATCGTAGTTGGCGCAGTAATCGGTTGGGTAGCCAGCATCATTATGAAGACCAACAGTCGGCAAGGCCTTATCGCCGATATCATCGTGGGTATTGTCGGCGCATTCATAGGCGGCTACTTTCTGAGTCCCCTATTCAATGTTGGCACAATCAACGAAGGCGACTTTAGCATCCCTGCCCTGTTGGTGTCATTGGGCGGCGCAGTCATCCTGCTGGCTATCTCCAAATTATTTCGAAACATAGGCGGATTCCTAGTAGTCGTTGTCATCGCGCTCGTCGTTCTCATATATTTCAACTGCTGGTCGCTGGACTCCTCCACCGCGTTTTGCTCCACGATCAGAGCGCTGCCATTCCTGCAATAGACCCGTTGCACTCGAACCTGTCTCCCCCAAGTGGCGGAGAGGAACACTCCCCAGTCGCATGATGCGGCCGGGGAGTGTTTGCAGTACTATGAGTACATGACCAGAGTATTTATATCCGATGCCAAGCCCGAAGAATGTGCGGCCCTCCGCATCGTTCTTCTTGACATAAAAATAGAAATAGCAGGCGAAGCCGCAGATTGGCCCACCACATTGGCCCAGGTGCCTGTCAACCGCGTTGATATGCTTGTAATAGACTGGGACTTACTCCCAAACCCTCCTGGTGCGGCGCTGGATGAACTTCGCACAGCCTGTCCGACTGCGCTTGTTATTGTCCTGATAAGTTATCTGACCGCCCTCCAGCAAGCCGCTCTCTCTGCCGGCGCTGACGCATTTATTAGCAAAGGCGAGTTGCCTGAACGAGTGGCTGAACGCCTGCGCACAGTTGCAGCGAGTGCTATTCGCAATTGATGATGTCGATTGACTGAACGAGAGAATTGAAAACCAGCGCATCAACCCGCCGCTGATTGAACTACCAACAACCGTCCGGTTTTAGATTTCGGTCAAATGATGCAGTAAACAGGATCTATTCCCTGCTTAGAAAGAAACGTCTAAATGTCCAACATTAATAGAATAACAGAAGTAAAGTCAGTGAAAGAATCAGGATTGGGGAAGCGTTTCATTTCGTTTAAAACCACCCAAATTATTGTCCTGGCATTCGGCATTCTCGAAGTCATAATTGGGCTTCGGATCGTGCTGAAGTTGATTGGAGCCAATCCTGATAGCCCGATCGTTGCCTTGATCTATGGCATCACAACCCCATTCCTCGCTCCCTTTTTAGGTTTGATTGCTTCGCCAACGATCGGCAACGGGGTGCTGGAAGGCTCTTCCATGTTTGCAATAACAATATACGCCTTGATCGCACTGGCGCTTGAAAAGTTGATCTGGGTGATCTTTTCCCGTCCGCGTGGCTCAGTAGTCGATGTTACTGAAACTACGACCAGCGAGCACCACACAACCCCATAAAACAAGGATGCAAGTATGGATAATTCCTTCCATCCACAAACACAAAGATCCGACATACGGCGATCTGGCACCTTCTTCACTGCCCTTCTTAAGATTTTTGATAACGCTTTCCATTGGCTGGTTGGCTTTTTTCAATTGACAGAAGATGAACAAAGGGAAGCCGGTATTTACCTTGATCGGCCTTATGAAGAGTAAATACCGCTTGAATACCGACTTGACTAGACCGCAACAACGCGGGTCGTAATTAATCAAACAAGGAGAAAATAAAATGATGAACGAAAATCAAGAACCTCAAACACTTGGCAACAACATATTCGGCATACTGGTTGGTGTATTGGTCGGCAGTCTCGCTGGCGCAGTGACAATGCTGCTGTTGGCACCTCGATCAGGAAAAGATACCAGAACACAAATCATGGAAAAAGGTATTGAACTGCGCGAACGTACTACCAGTGTCGTTGAAGATACCATGGCTCAGATGCGTTCGAACGCGAACAAAATCACAATGGGTGGACGCGAGAAGGCCAAAGAGTTACTACAGCAGGGTGAAGCATTGGTGATTGAACAATTGGACCATGTTTCTGATGTCGCAAAAGCTGGAAAAAAGGCAAGCCAAAGCTCGTAAAGATCGGTTTACTAGGCAGTTAATTGCCCATAACATCCCATTACCATAACACCGGTTCATTGAAAACATACAAACCGCTGAATGAGAGGAGAAAAAATGTTCTCTACAGATTTGCCGATAATCCATACAGATGAGTTATCCAGGTGTGAAGAAAAAGGGCAAATAACAGGTCTTGGCAAGGCCCAACAAAATGATGCGGCAATTAAGGAAGCTGTTTATCAGGCTCTCTGGAAGGATAATGTTCTGCGGGCAATAGAACTTTATGAGATTGAAGTCCATGTAATAAATGAAACGGTTTATCTGTATGGACACATTGTGGGCACAGGCAGCCAGCTTCGCATCATGAATGCGATTCGTAATATCCCTGGCATCCAGGAAACAAGGAATAATCTCGTCCTGGATGACAAACTCACCCTTGATGTTGCATCATTATTAGGCGAGTTGGAACACACCTATGGTTGCAAGTTTTTTACGGGAGCCTCTCATGGGATGATATCTCTAAATGGAAATGTGCAAGATGAAAACGTGAAATTGCTGGCAGAAAAATGTGCGGCCAGTAATCCAAACGTTCGCGGTGTGATCAATAATGTGCATGTTTCAGGGATTGAGCCAGAAGCACAGGATCAACAACCTTTTTTACAACCCGCCATAAGAGAGTCCATATACTTTAGCGATGGGCCATCCGGTATTGTAAAGCAAGTGGTTATGAATCCGAACAATCGACGTGTGGTCGCCATGATCGTGCAGGGGAATTTCAGCGAGTCGCGAAATGTTCTTTATCCGTTGGCTGATGGAAAAGTAAAGCCCCTTGAACAGCTTATTGTCGTGCCAGTGAAGTTGGTTCGTTATTTGACCAAAGCATCAGGATTCTTGTATATCAAAAGCAATGAAAGAGACCAGTATCAGGATTTCGATCCTGTTTCCTTTTACAAACCGAATTGGGACTGGACGCCTCCCTATCCTTATTGTCCCAATGATATTCTTTTCCCTATTGAATATCAGACCGCAGGCACTCAAACTGCATATGGGACTCGCCAGTTTCCATTCGAAGAGATATTGGATGTCCCATCTTTCAAGGAACAACTCTTTGAAAATGACAGCCTAGGCGGATAACGATGAAGAACAAATCATTCAGTCGTATTCCCTATTATTTTTTCAGGCAGCGAATTCCGCTTGGGCATCCACTTACTACTACCCGGCTGGAACTGGCAACACCCTATCCCAAAACGGAGATGAGCAACAAGACTCTGTTAGAAAACATTCTGCAATGGGAGGATGATGGCGGCAGGATCGGTGAAACTCAAATCTCGACACCGGAGCAGTTACTAGTTTAACCTATACGGAGAACCAGTCACGATTGATCCGTATCTGAGTGTATGCCAAGGAAGGAAAAAATGAACAAAAGAGTTGGTTTGTGGATCGACCGTAAAAAGGCCGTTATTGTGAGCATCGCCAGGGGGGTTGAAGCAAGAAGAATAATCACTTCCGACATGGAGCATTATGTTCTTTACTCCAGCATTGTCCCTGGAGATGGCTCACCAGAGAATATACGCGACAGGCGCTTCTGGAACCATCTTGGCGAATATTACGACAAGATTATCGCGCATATTCGCGATGCCACAGAGATTCAGATATTTGGACCAGAAAACGCCAAGTATGAACTCGAAAGACATCTTAAAAGTGAAGGATTGGCAGTGAATATTGTTAGCATGGAAGATGCAGGCAAATTAACAGACTTGCAGATTGTAACAAAAGTTGAGAAACGTTTTCCTACGCGGTCACAGTTCGATATTTTTCCAGCAGAGTGGAAAAGATAATGAAATTGAACTTGTTATTTATTGTTATGTATCTGTTTACTGTTTTGGCTTATCCTTTCGTGTTCATACATGGCAAATTAAACCAGTGTTTGAAAGCAAGAAATATCTTGGCTACTGGCTCCGTCACACCGGACAGATGACCTACTGGAAACAATGAAAACGAGAAAGAAAGGTAATTATGCGTACTCAAAAGATTAATTTCCCTGAGCAGGAAGTGCTGTGCGTTTTCCCCAGTGAACGATCAGACCTGGTTCAAGCCATCTCTGAATTACGGCTGGACAATGGCTACCCTGTCATCGTATTGATCGGCGGCGGAATTGACGAACAACAGGCGGAGGCAACACGGCGCGCCATCAATACCATCGTCGGTATTGCAGACAACTTGAATGCAGTGGTCATCTGCGGAGGAACCGACATGGGGGTTATGGCCGAAATTGGGCAGATACGTTGGAAAAGCGGTTATACCTTTCCTTTGGTTGGCATCGCACCTGAAAAGCTGGTCACTTGGGATGATGGCCCGCACAGTACAAAATTTTTATGGTGGGGGGAAAAGCGCTGGCAGTTGGAGCCTCATTACTCCAGTTTCATCCTGGTGCCTGGCAGTCAGTTTGGAGATGAGTCTCCCTGGATCGTCGATACAGCAACCATTGTGTCCAAGGGTCACAGGTCTGTGACAATCTTGATCAACGGCGGCGAGGTGTCCCGGAAGGACATCGAGTTGAGTCTCGAGATGGATCGTCCCGTTATTGCTTTGAGTCGTACGGGGCGCTTGGCTGATGAAATTGCGAGACAACCTAACCGGCACGAATTGATCACCATAGCCCCAGCAACCGCTGAGCAAAGGATTATTGAGGTTGTTCAAAATATATTAGCGACGACAAAAAACAGCATACCAATCCCAGCATTATCCAGTGCAAAGTAGGGCATAAGGAGATGATTTCGATTCAAATGAACAATATTGGTTGAGATGAAAAGTGCCAGGTGAAGCGCCAGGCAAATATGTGGTCAGGCACAATTCGATTGCATGACCATCGAATGGAGATTAATATGAGAACAATTTATGGCTTTATGTACACCCTGCGACCTTATGAGCGGGGAATTAAGGAAACGCTGGGAAAGTACAACGGATTTGTGCTGCCGGGCTTTGGGATACAAATCCCGTTGGTTCATATCACACGTGTGCGTGACATCCGTGAACACACTATGGATATCGAGCCTCAACCAGTTATTACCAAGGACAATGTTGAAATAACAGTGGATGGCGTTATGTGGGTACGCCCCACCGGTGATGAAGAAAGCATTAAACGCACCTTTTATAGTATCGACGATTGGAAGCGGGCTGTGATCCAGTTGGCAATGACGAATCTGCGTCAGGAGTTTGGTGAATTATCGCTGGACGAGAGTCTTGTGGCTCGCGAGAAGATCGCCAACAACTTGCAACGCATCCTGAATGCCTTCGCTGTTGAATGGGGCTTGACCGTCAGTAAGGTGGAAATACGCCTGATCGACCCGCCCGACGATATCAAGCAAGCCATGCACAAGCAGAAGACTGCCGAGCAGGAAAGGCGCTCCATGAAGTTACTGGCG
Organism: Anaerolineales bacterium; assembly: GCA_036525495.1. Lineage (GTDB taxonomy): Bacteria > Chloroflexota > Anaerolineae > Anaerolineales > Villigracilaceae > Defluviilinea. Next base: position 2,866 of record DATDAG010000227.1, on the reverse strand, counting down.
ACGGGTGAGTTCGAAGCTGCCGAACAACAAAAATTGGCAATTGTCCAGCGTGCCGAAGGCGAACGCGAGGCAGTCATTCAAGTTGCACAAGGGAAGGCTGAGGCTATCCGCCTTGTCAATGAAGCCGCTGAAAAGTATTTCGTAGGTAATGCGCAAGAGTTGAAGAAATTGGAAATGATCGAAAATTCCCTGCGCGATAACGCAAAGATCGTTATCACCGAGCATGGCATCAGTCCGACCCTGCTGTTGGGAAGTTTGCCGGTCGAGGTGGCAACCAGGAGTGGGAATGGGAAAGGTGTCAAGCTATTCAATGACTAATGAAAAAAGGAGGCGCCAGTGAAAATCCTTCTGGTCTATCCAGAGTTTCCAGACACATTCTGGAGTTTCAAACACGCGCTTAAATTTATCCAGAAGAAAGCTGGTGCGCCGCCGTTGGGTCTGCTGACTGTCGCAGCGATGTTGCCTCCCAGTTGGAAAAAAAGGTTAGTTGATCTCAACGTAACCAGTCTTTCGGATAAAGACCTGGAATGGGCAGATTACGTTTTCATCAGCGCCATGGTTGTCCAGCGAGAATCGGCACATAGCACCATCAACCGCTGTAAAGCGGCAGGCGTGAAAATTGTAGCGGGTGGTCCGCTTTTCACGATGGAACATGAGCAATTTCCAGATGTGGATCACTTTGTCATGAACGAGGCTGAGGAGACGCTAAAGCCGTTCTTGCTGGACCTGGCACAGGGTCAGGCTCGACGCGTTTACTCATCCGATAAATTCCCCGATATCCACCAAACTCCCGTCCCACTTTGGGGGCTGGTCAATTTCAAGCATTACAGCACGATCAGTATTCAGTTCTCACGCGGCTGTCCCTTCAATTGTGACTTTTGCAACATAACCACATTGTTGGGACATTACCCGCGCACCAAGACTGCCACGCAGATCATCGCAGAATTGGATGGTCTCTACGCGTTAGGCTGGCAAAAGAGCATTTTCTTTGTGGATGACAACTTTATCGGTAACAAGAAACATATCAAGACTGAGGTACTGCCCGCCCTGATCGAATGGCGAAAAGGTAAAACAGGCATGCCGTTCAGTACGGAAGCATCCATTAATTTGGCTGATGATCCAGAGTTAATGCGCCTCATGACTCAAGCCGGGTTTGATACGGTCTTCGTGGGCATCGAGACACCCAATGAAGACAGTCTGACTGAATGCAGTAAGAGCCAAAACAAAAACCGTGATCTGGTGGAAAGTGTCAAGAAACTCCAGCGCGCAGGACTTCAGGTGCAGGGTGGTTTCATCGTTGGGTTTGACAACGATCCCCCATCGATCTTCCAACAACAAATCGATTTTATTCAAAAGAGCGGGATCGTGACGGCCATGGTCGGGTTGCTGCAAGCTCCATTGGGAACGCGTTTGTACGAGCGTATGCAAAAGGAAGGTCGTCTGGTCAAAGAGTTTTCAGGTGACAACATGGATGGTTCGACCAATATCGTTCCCAGAATGGGACTGGAACCACTACGGGAAGGCTATCGCGAAATACTACGTCATATCTACTCACCCAAGGTTTATTACGAACGTGTATTGACATTTCTCCGCGAGTACAAACCGCCCAGAATTCAGGTTCCATTGGAACGGCAATATCTTCTGGCTCTGTGGCGGTCCATGTACGAATTGGGCATCCGCGGTGTCGAACGCGTTCACTATTGGCGGCTCTTTTTCTGGACACTGTTTCGTCGTCCACGACTGTTTCCGATGGCGATTACATTTGCGATCTATGGATTCCATTTCCGCCAGGTGATCGAACTGCATGTTAGTTGAACGAAAACAAGGAATGTATATGAAAAAGAAAATCGGTTTATGGATTGACAATCGAGAAGCGATTATTGTAAAGCTGACTGACATGGGCGAGCAAATTACACGAATATACTCAGACGGTGAAAAACAGATCCGCTTCGAGGGTGGCTCAAGAAAGGATGGGCTGCAAACAACAGAGACCATTCAAGGCAGAAAATTTGACAGGCAACTTGGTAAATACTTTGATGACATCATCACCGATATTCGCGATGCGGAGATGATCCATATCTTTGGGCCCGGTAAAGCCAAGGACGGGCTTCTAAAACGAATGGAAAATGACAATCTTAAAGAGCTCATCGTTAAAATTGAAACCGCAGATAGTATGACCGACAATCAAGTAGCAGCGAAAGTTCGGGAGTATTTTTCAAACACAGAAGGATTATGAGAAGATTTAAGAGGAAGAACCGCAACTGCAAGAGGAGATCAAGAAGCCAACCAAAGTGCAGACTGGCAAATACTTTAGCAACATTCACTATTTTCAGAAATAACAAATATAATGCCGACCCTGCTTATATTGGGCAGATCGAGCAGGTTTAAGAAGTTGGAAGGAGATTCCCATGCAAGAAAGAAAATGCTCCAAATGTGGCTCTGTCAATGTGTATAAGAACATGAGCAATAACTGGCATCAGGACGGTCTTGTCCTTCAAATGATCGCGGAAGGCAGTTTCCACGATCTGTTTCAAACAGAAGCTTATCTGTGTCTCGATTGTCGAAATCTGGAAATTCAGGTTGCCGAGACCAGCACGATGTACGGAAAACAAAAAAATCTGACTGACACCATACAAGCCAGCAACAATTGGGTGAAAGCCTAAAGTGAGCAACACATTGAACACAGCAATAAACAAGACCAGACCCAAGCTACCATTCAGATGACGGTAGTGGTCAAGTTGAAGTGATTTGTGTTACAGTGTGCGAATGATAGCCAAACTTGTTGTGTACAAATGTCGAAACTGTGATAGCCAAAATATCGTCAAGAATGGTCATAATGCCAGCGGCAGTCAACAATACGGGTGCA
>DATDAG010000226.1:0-3762 GCA_036525495.1 Anaerolineales bacterium | reverse complement strand
CGGCAAGTTGTCTTACCGAGGTTGGCGAAATAGTTAGCTGTAATAGGAAACAAAGGGAAAAGTGTTACCCGGCCGATCATCGGTAATTTTGGATTTGTGGAGGTGAACAATGAGCAAAAACAGTCCAGGCAGTCTGGGCTTTCAGATGATGAAAGCTCTGCAGTGTATTTTTCAACCCGGCGCCAGCCGGCATAAAGCCAAGCGATACCGGCGGGATAGAGAGCTGATTACCGGCATCAGCACCATGCGCTGCATGTCGGCGGATGTGCACCAGTTTGCACGATTTATTCAGTTCAACTGGCCCGAGGTGAAACATCTTTCTGAAGTCAAGCAAGAGATGGCGCTTGCATATATCGAAGAGCTGGAGGAGCGAGAGCGATCAGGTGGAAGGATCGCACGCGAGTGCGCATCCCTGCGCAAGCTGGACACTGCCTGCCGCGAGACCGGCATCTTCCCTTCCGATTCCCCACCGCTGATGCCTTACAAAACTCAAGGCGGACCAGGCGGCTTCCACTCGAAGCCGAAGCCCATTGCTTACACCGAAGAGCAAGCCCAGGCAATCATCACACACATCGCTCCGCAAGATCCCATTGTTGCCAGGCTACTCACACTGATGTGGGCCAGCGGGTTGCGCGTTAGCGAGGCTGTTTATCTGCGCGCTCAGGATATCAACCTGGAAAGTGGGATGATCTCTCTGAATCAGGAAGGGAATGTCAACCGCACCAAAGGCGGTAAGCCGCGAACGTTTCCTTACGCCCCTTGGGCTCAGGAATTCATGGCAGCTCTCAAGTACTCGCCCGACATCCAGCCGACCGGTCACATCTTTGCAGACCGGCAGGGATTGCCAGGTCGGGCGCGGAGACTGGTTCGCCAGGTTTGCCGGGAATTGGGCATCCGATCACTGGCAACCCACGGCTATCGCAAAACTTTTAGCGTGGAGGAATATCACCGGTCGAGATTGCGCGGCGCAGATGATCGGCAAGCTTTGTTGGAGACATCTCACAAACTGGGGCATAACCGCATCGATGTGACCCGGCAAAGCTATGTCTCGTCAGGGGAGCGGGAGAAATGATTGATCCATCGAGTTGCGTTTGATACATCATGAGTAAAGAGATTGAACCGGCAGCTCAAAAACTCGTCAGCTGGTTGAGTGACAGCCACCCCGAGATCTCTCTGATCCACCAGGAATCCCATATCGATCGGGGGCAGGTTACAACCCAACTGACCTTCGTGCATCGCTATTGGGGTCCAGCCGTAAAGATGAAGATCGTTCCAATCGAATCAACACAAACACTGATTCTGATTCCCCCACCGCACCGATCCTGGAGATGAAGATGTGAGCCACTACGAAGACAGAATTCTGCAACACCTGTCGGGCTCATCGGCATCGATCCGCCTGTCGCGCGTGGAGGGAAATGATTTAAGGGCATTGGCGTTAATTAGAACTGCACTTCGAGAACAACGCCATCATTGCTGGATGCAAATACAGTCCGGGTTGATTCGATCCTTAGGGTTAAAATTCTATGACGGCGATCTTCAAGAAATTAATCGGGATATCCCGAATGAAAATGGAGATGATGATCCGGTTGAATACTCTCCATCCCAAGATGAAAGCCAGGTATTAGACCTGTGGGCAAAAGGTCATACTGCAAAGGAAATCGCACTACGCATGGGTCGAACAGAAAAGACGATCCTGAACAAGTTGACGTTGATGCGCAAAGCATACGGTGAGCAGCTTGTACCCCGCCGCAGGATGGCATAAAAGCATTGCACCAACTGTATGCGGGTTTTCGTAATGATCGGGATATCCCGATCTAGTAGTGAAGCAATCATTTCAAAGGTTGGGATAAATTGGGATATGGACAGGGGGATATCCTTACGGCTATAAAATACCCAGTTAACAACCATATTACTGATGAGAATTTATCCAGCCAGATTCATGATGAAAGTGCAAACGCCTGATCCCGTCCGCATACCAGATTATATCTACCTGCTCAGTGAAGCCCACGAACGCAGCGGTATGTCTTTGCGTGAAGTAGCTCAAGCCAGCGATCTGGACCCGACCTATGTGCACTATATACTCAAAGGAGCGCGCCGTCCCCAGCGGGATGTTATTATCGCCTTGGGGATTACTCATCGCTTGGAGCGCGTCGAAGTGGATGAGATTCTGCTTTTAGCCGGCCTGCCTCCGTTGGGGCGCAGCGCGCTGCGGGAGTACCGGCATCATCAGGTATTTAAGGCAGGCTAATGCCGTGATGCCAAATGGAGATGCTTTTTAGGTTAATTGACCTATAGGTTAATTCACCTAAATGAACTGTCATCGACATGCGTGATTAGCGAAAAATCTCTTCCTCCGAACATCCCTATGCCTTCGTCATTTTGGGTCGTCCTCTCCCCTTCACCCTGAATCCCAAATTGTCCATTGGACTAAATCGCCGGTGCTTTTCTTTTACATCCTCCGAAGCCAGGTTGACGTACTTGCGCGTCATCTCCAGCGAGGTATGCCCCAGAATTTTCTGCAAGCTGAAGGCATCACCGCCATGGATCAAGTAGCGCCCCGCAAAGGTATGCCAGCAGGCGTGTGGATGAAACTTGGAGATTTTGGCTCGCTGCTTCACCCTTTGAAACAACTTTTCGACAGTCGTGTGCGTGATAGGGAAACCTTCTGAACTGAGAAATACGCGATCTTCATCTCCTGGGTTGACCGGCTCTGATCTTTCCAATGTGATGTAATCCAGCAGTGCTTTTTTGGCTTGCAGACCGATGGGGACTTTGCGCTCTTTATTACCCTTCCCGATGATCGTCATTTCTCCAATTGTGAAGTCAACCCTGGAGAGCCTGAGATTGACCAGCTCGTCCAGGCGAATGCCCGTATCGAAAAACAACATCATCATGGAGAAATTACGGAGCCGCTCATAGGTTTGATCCAGAGTGACCGCTGCACGCGCTGGATTTCTTCTTCGGTCAGTGGCTCGGGTAAGGTCTTTGGAAGCTGTGGGAGTTTTAGGCGGCGGATGATATTCTCCTCCAAATACCCTTCTTCGTGAGCCCAGGTTGAGAATAAGCGCACTGCCCGGCCCAATCCATGGATATACTGGGTTTTGAGTTTGCCTCTTTGCGCCTTGTGCATGGGATGATCCTCATAACGCGTCCCCCTCTGCATGAGCTCTCTAAGATAGGATCGACCATCTTCGACATCCAAATCCTGGAGGATAAAATCCTTGCCGTAAGTCCGGGTGAGAAAATCTCCGAAATATCGCAGCCGAGTTTTCAGCCAATCGATGTATCTGGGGCTTTTTCCCTCAGTCGCCAGCGTGGATATATATAATTCGCTTGCCTTGTCAAACGATACCATCATCAACTCCTTCTTCTTGTTTCTTGCCATATTACACTATCCTTTCATGTCAGTGGTTGACTGCTGTTGACTCTTGTTGACTGGCCAGAATAAAAATTAAAACAAGTACATTGGAAATAAATTCTGAGCCGTTTTTTCGTCATATCCCAAAACAGGGTCAAAGTGGGGGATTAAACACAAAAACCCGCCATCTGGCAGGTCTTGGTGGGGGAAAATAGCCGTTTTGTAAGGTTTTTTCACCCCAAAACGTCTATCTAATGAGCGCGCAGGGGCTCGAACCCTGAACCAATGGCTTAAAAGGCCACTGCTCTACCATTGAGCTACGCGCCCAAGTAATCGCCGGATAGCCGGCGCTTTGCATTCTATCATGCCCATTAGCAGGCGTCAACGCTCACCACCTGCCTATC
>DATDAG010000225.1:0-2266 GCA_036525495.1 Anaerolineales bacterium | reverse complement strand
TATATCGATGGCAACCGTTTGGAACAGACCCATGAGTGTTGGGGTGGGACCTGTGATACAGGCGGCCTCACTTACATTCGCAACAATGGAATTACACTTCGCAGGGTGAGTGACGTACAAATTGAAAATGTCACAGTGGCGAGTGCTCGCTCAGGAGGATTAGTTACAGAAAAAGGTTGTCAGCGCGTTACAGTCAATAACTTTTCTTCTACGGACAATCACTTTGATGGGATGGCAATGTATGAAACGGAGAATAGCGTCTTCTCAGATTTACATCTTTATGAGAATCAGTTTGCTGGCCTATCCTTGGATATTCGGTTTAACAACAACGAAATTAGCGGTGCGGTACTCACCAATAATGGAAAACAGGGAATCTTTATGCGGGATTCACGCGATAACCTTTTCAGTGATATTCAGATTCGAGAAAGCGGCGAACAGGGCTTGTTTCTTGCACAAGTTGACGAGGATAATACCAAACCGGCTTCCGGTAACATATTCCATGGTCTTGTAGTGACAAGCTCGGCACAAGCTGGGATGCGAGTTAATGACGCGTCGTGTATCAACAATATCGTAATTGGCGCTCAATTTATTGAGAATCAGGGATGTATAAGTGAGCAGACCTCCGGGCTTGTTCAGCAAATTGGAGTAATTTGCCGATAGTGCTCTGCCCCCCGAAAACTGATCCAGGTAGAATGAGAGAATCAGTAGAAAAGAGGGCAGGTCATCACCCCTGCTCCCCTTCTTCTCGTACCATCTCGACTGAGATATACATGGTTTTTGTGCTGTTAAGCTTCGGTCTTATTGCATGTTCCCATGACCGATATCCAGGCGCTTCGATGGTGATAAACAGCCTCACCCTTCCATCCGCGGGAAGGCCGGTGGTTAGGCTTTTTTTACCTACATGGTCTTCTGTGTAAATCAGCTCGCCGTCTTCAGTTTCCCACCGCAAGTTGATCGTATTATTTGTTATCGGCATACGGGTTGTCTTATCAATGATCTCCGTGATCTCGACTTTGGTGGCGATAAGTTCCTCTTGACTTTGCTTCTCGGCACAGCCTGGAGCTGCTCCGAGCAAGACCATCAGAGCGAAAAGGCATATAAACCACTTTGGTAGAGTTCCGCTATTCATTATGATTCGCATCCAATGCCATCATGATCACCATCAAACCTGTGCAGGTCTGAGCCAACGACCCTAGAGCGCCTAAATGGGATGTCTTTGCAGTCCAAGTCCGGTGGCGGTGGGGGTATGCAGACATCGGGATACAAAGGATGGCAATTGCCGCCACCTTGGCCTAGTGCGGGCTGAACCCTTCCGCCAGTTTTAGTCCGAGAACGATTCAGAAGACCGGGCTCAGGAAATTGGGTACGTTGTTCGGATAATTATATAGGTCACTTTCGATTCTCGTATTCAACTGGAATCAAAAATAACCAACATTTGCTGTAAGGCTACTGGTTGGTCTGGTGGTGAGGCGCGTTATATCAATACTCATTCAGTCGATATGGGCAACACCTTCGAAAAGGTCGAGGACGCCGTAATCGGTTGGCGGCCCGGTACCCTGGCCTGTGCCGTGGAGTTTTTCATAACTCTCGGTTCCGCCTATGATAACCCAGTTGTAATTGTTGCCTCGCCGATCCACCAGTACCTGCAATTTCAACAAGAACTCCCCTGAGCCATCATCGCAGACGAAACGCTTGACGACCTGATAATTTGTGAGTCTGTCGGATTGGAATCCCGCGGCTTTTAGAAATTCATCAACCGTTTGTCCGGTGGCACAAATCATGCCAGCGTCCCAGCTGGTCCCGAAGCGATGAATGGACCATGGTTTGGTTGTGTGCCATCTATAATGGTTTCAACCTCGATATGGATAGCAAGTGGAGGGGAAGATGCTCCTGCAGGTGACGCAGGAAAGGCTAACAGCAAAATCATTACCCAAAAGATTAATGAGCTGAACTTGCACATTTATTCCTCCTTCGGATCATGGAGATACTTTTTGCTTCCAGGCCCTTGTTGTAATAAACTTGGCAATGCTGCAACCCGGTTCGGTTCTTTGATTTTCTGATTCGACTATAGCACGGAAATTTGTAAAATTCAATACATACTGCTCAAGTTCGGACAGGAGTTCAGTCAGAATTAGATCGATGCAAAAGTCGGACATAACAAAAAAAGACGCATAGTATGATGTCAGATATGCGTCTTTTCGAAATTTTCAGCAAGCTAGCATTTATGAAACCTTATTCGACCAGCCGCCATATTTCATCGAAACCA
>DATDAG010000224.1:0-22800 GCA_036525495.1 Anaerolineales bacterium | reverse complement strand
GCGTGGATATTGCCCGTGATGCAGATATGCAATATAAAGCGGCATTCCCTGTTGAGCCGCCGTATGAGATCGGCGACCTGATCTTTTTTGCGGAAGGCGAAAGCAAACGAAATATTACGCACGTTGGGATGAGTTTGGGTGGATGGAAGATGATCCATTCGTCGCGGGGGCGCAATGGAGTGTACCTGGACGATATTCAGGAAGTACAATTTCTGAAGGATATTTTTGTGGGCGCAGGAAGTTTTTTGAGGAGACAATGATGAAATCTTATCGGAAAGAGCTTTGGTTCAATATCCCATCGCGGCGGGGATTTGTAAACATTACACGCGACGTTGAAACTGCCATACGCGAAAGTGGAATCAAGGAAGGCTTGGTTTTAGTGAACCCTAATATTATGCCTTCAAATACAATGAAGGTTCTACGTGTACCCATTCCAAATGAAAATCCTTATGATTTTACGAAGGAAAGAAAATGCACCCCTAGCAATAACCGTTCTGGGCAATCGTGCTAGTTGAGTATATTCACGCATCATCCGGGTAAGTAGGGCATACAAAGTTGAACGCATATCACTATATATAATTTTATCCTTTGCGTTTCAAGTTCTTACGCATTAGTCTCTTCGTACAATAACATATGAATCTTCTTGTTTTTCGCCAAAAACATCTTTCCAATCACAGATCAACTTTTCATTATCCATCCTTTGAACTTCGATGTGAGTATCAATGTGACCTGCTGATTTTGAAATATTAATGTCTCAACTTTTGACTAAAATCAGAGAGGAAACAGCTTCATTATGGGACATATTTTTTTTCAAAACTCATTAATATCAGATCTGAAACCTACTTTAGGTAACAACGGCAAGACACTAATCTAACGCCGGGAAATAAAGTTAACTCTCCAACCGCATTCGAAAGCCCGGGCATCCAACCCATCCGGAGATACATGAATCCAATCATACCATTCAGAATATATGTCTCGAAAAACCATTCTCAAACAAGCCGGACCGGGGTGTTGGCCCCTCACCCGGTTATATTCGAGCTGACGTTGGACCCAGACATGATCAAGCATGGGTAAGCCAATCGAACAAACCAGTAGCCTTGCCCCTTTGTGAGTCAGAGATTGGAATCGCCGTAAGAGCTCTCTTACCCCTTCTGGGCTGCCTCCAATACCAAGGTTATGACCCAGAAGGAGAATTGTGTCAAAACCCCCGAGCGATTCAGGGTCAATTTTTTTACGTCCAGATTGTATACATGCTGCATTCCCCTCTGTCGGCAAATTCCAATGGCCCCAGGAGAAACATCGATACCAAACACATCAAATCCTTACTGTGCGACATAGAAGCCAAATCTCCCTGCGCCGCAACCGAAACGTAGTATGAAGCATGGATTCGTACCGGTTCATCCTGTGGTTTGAGGAAGATACTTCCATAGACGAGATAAGAATTTTGATCTCCATCCAAATATGCCAATACTGACGAGCCAAGAGTATCCTATTCAAGGGATTGCGTGAGGTGTGAGGTCATTGCGCCAGAGACATTATTTTCAACCTACCATAACCTGTTTTCGTTCATTTCCATGCAATCCTGTAGGGCGTTTTGATGCGTCTTGATCAAGTATTCAACATCTTCATCATTGTGAGCTGTTGATAGGTAACACGTACGCAAGGGATATGGTGTATATATATCAGCAAGACGCAGGAACAAATGAAAATCCCGTACTAATTTTGGGTTTTCTCCTACACACTCTCGAGGAGTGTGCAAAGGAGGAGAAGAAAATAGCACCCGAAACATCGAACCAACTCCGGTCATTGTGGCGGGATAACCATGCTTCCTCGAAAAATTATTGAATTCGCTTCGGAGGGTATCTCCTTTCAAGGCAAGATCGGTGTAAATTTCCGGGTGGTCCAACAGGTATTCCAAAACAGTTTTTGCAGCAGTAATGGTCATGATGTTCCCACTGAACGTACCACCCAGTTCAATAATCCGGCTTCCAGAAGTGATTGGATCTATAACTTCCGAGCGGCAACCGACCGCCCCGACGGGCAATCCGCCACCAATGGCTTTTCCGAAGGCATTAATATCTGGAGTGATATCAAAATATTCCTCACCACCACCCAGCGCAATGCGGTATTTCGTGACAACTTCGTCGAATATCAATAAAACACCGCATTTTGCGGTAACTTCACGCAGGCGTTTAAAGAAATTTTGTTCAACTGGTAATGCATAGGCGACGAGCACCGGTTCGATGATTACCGCCGCCAGATCATTCGCATGGTCTTCTATCAGGCGAAAGGCATTCTCATCGTTGAATGGGAGCAAGAGCAATGAGTCTTCGATGTCACGAGGCATACCTAGGGATTCTTGAACAAGCTTAGGCGACTCAATAGGCCCTATTTGTTTTGGATCAAGAGGGAAACAACTCCATTGTGAATATTCATGGGGGCCGTGAAATCCGCCCTCGAATTTGGCAATCCGGTTCCTGCCTGTTGAGGCACGTGCAATGGCAATTGCCTTTAACACCGCCTCTGTGCCCGAGTTGCACATGATCAACTTGTCACTGCAAGGCGAGGCGTGGGTGAATTTTTCAGCAAATTCGACTTCGCGTTCATAAGGTGCGGCATAATGCATTCCATTATCCATTTGCTTATGTAATTCTCTAGTGATCACCTCGGGCGCATGACCCAAAATATGGACTCCATACGTCATGCAAATATCCAAATACCGATTGTCATCAAGATCCCAAATATATGCGCCTTGCGCGCGCGAGGCATAAAAGGGAAAGGGTGGAAAATCAAGCGTTCCTGTATTTTGTCCATGCGGGTAAACCATTTGGGCGCGTTTCCATACAGCTTCTGATCTCGGATTACGCTTTTTTAGGGCATCTTTTAATTCCTGTGTGGTTTGACACATCATCGTTTTACCTCTATGGATTGATCAATATTCGAGTTTTCCATATCAACACTGTACGGCGTGGTAAAAATTCCGGGGCCAGGGGCTAACACATTGTCAGGGTCGAAACGTTTTTTTGCCTCAACGAACCGATCCCAATATGGATGAAAATGCATATCCCAATCCTTACCCGCAAGCGGGGTCGCACCGATCAGGTAGAGCTTGCCCCCCAGGTCGCGTGCCCGTTCAAATAACCTTCGGTTGCGATCCAGATATTCCGATGTTGTCCCGGAATCAGATACTGTACTCTGCAGATCAAAGAGAAAAGCAAGTGGTTCATTCGGAAGCCGGAATAACGGACGAGTACAAGCCATGGTCGTGATCGGGAAGAGTGATATTGGAAAGTCCTTGCCGATATCAGCCGGGGTTAATGATTCGAAGATTTCATTTAGAAACAGATCGATGTTCGAATCCGGTAAAAAGATGTCGAACCAGGGGTGTGGCAGGTTAATCCGTCCGGACGCTTCCAAGTTCCGAAGCGCCGGTACGCGGTCTACAATTTCAATAAATGGAAAATCCGGCGTACGTTCTGATTTAGAGGTGAATTGTAAATTGGAAAGCAGGGAGTTGTTATCTGGTAAAGTTTGTGGTGTGAAATAAGAGACAGCATCTATGAAATATAACCAGCCACCTATGGGGGAAGGCGTAACATGAAACACAAAACGGTCAAACCGCGAATCTGAAGCCAATTGACGCATGTCGACGAAAGCGGATGATAAGCCCGGATAGAACAGTCGGAAGAGTCGCCCCCTTACCGGCGCAGGAATTAAACGCAACGTTGCTTTCAGGATAATCGCACATTGTCCCAATCCGGCCAGCGTCGCATGAAATAGATCAGGATTACGTGAGAGTGAACATGTCTCAAGGTTTCCCTCTCCTGTAACCACTACCAATTCCAATACGTTGTCCACCTGTGCACCATAACGATAACTTCCGCTGTCAATCCCGCCAACCGAAAGGGTGCCGCCAACAGACAGGCCGGGATTATGAGTGAGTACAGGCGGTGTGAGGCCGTGCTTGAGTGTTGCCGACAATACCTCCCGCCAAGTCATTCCTGCATATACAGTAATGTGGTTGCCCTCAATAAGTGGAGACGATTTGAGACTACTCATTTTTATCAGAATCCCGTCTTCAACTTGTGACTGTCCAAATGCAGTGTGCCCCTGTCCGCGGGCGCCAATTTTAATGTGATGGTCGCGCGCAAATTTCACCATGTTGATAATATCCTGATCGGATGCAGGTTCCAATACCGCGATCGGTTTTCCATGACGGATGTGGCCAAAATCATCTGATACTGCGTTTAGCGATGATTCATCAAAATGGAGGAAACCTGCGAGCAGCGGAATCCGGTCAAAAGGCGGTTGACTCTTTCCATCACTGCCCGACCAGTTCTTTGCATCCAGTCTGCACCTCAAAGAATGCCTCCACGCAAAATAATGGATTCGGAACAGCGATGGTTCATTCTGCAAACTCCGGCATGACTTTTTCAGCGAATAATCGCATCGATGCCATGACTTTCTCATGAGACATACCGCCGAGACCAAAGACGCAAATGAGACTGTTGACATTATGCTCGTCCCGTAGACTACAAATCTGTTCTACAACCTCTTCCGGCGATCCGATGATCCCCAGTTTGTGGATTAGTTCGCTCACGGCCAGATCATAACTTGGGATGATATCGGCCCGTCCCGGATTATTTTCCACATACCAGCGTGCCGGCGCCTGCAACTCCTCCCATGCCTGGGTCTTGCTATCACAAACATAGATCATGCGATTAAGCCCGTGGACAGGAATATTCGATCCAATAAACTCCCTCGAATAACGATCAAGATTTTTCTTCAACCCATCGCCACTGGATGAGTGCAGCAAAGGGTATTCATTTTGCGCTGCGAAACTGATAACGTCTGGATTGCCGAATGTAGCAATCCATAAGGGCGGGTGTGGAGATTGAATAGGGTGGGGCACGAGGCGGATTTTTTTAGCCTTGAAGAACTCTCCCTCAAAATTTATTTCCGGTTCCATCCAAGCTTCTTTAATAATATCATGCGACTCATAAAATCGTTTTTCGTTTTCATCCGGTCGAATATTAAACGCTTCAAATTTTTGGCGTGGGTGCCCCTTCCCAATCCCAAAGTCAAGCCTACCCGAGGAAAGCTGGTCCACCAAAGCAGCACGTTCGGCAATTACAATCGGATTATGGATGGAGAGTACCACCACCCCGGTGCCAAGCCGAATTGTTTTCGTCACACCTGCCAAATGCGCAGCAAAGGCGAGAGGATCCGGGCTAATCCCGAAATCATTGAAGTGTTGTTCTGTGAACCACGCTGAATGAAATCCCAGGGACTCAGCCAACTGAACCTGCTCAACTGCCTCACCAAAGATCGTTCGTTCGGATCGTCCGCCAGGCTGAGACAGAAGTGTTGAAATTGAAAATCTCATAATAGTGTCACCCAACCACCAGCATCCCAGCATTATATAAACGCCCCATCAAAGACCTCTGCTCGGAAGTAACGATTACCTTGAGCTCCTCATAGGTGTGATTGTTATTTTTCAACAATTCAAATAAATGCCTGCCGCCCTCAAAATCATCGAGAAACGGCACTTCAATATCGTCCGGATGGTCAACAAAGAAAAAACGATAACATGCATAATAAGGAGGAATGCTGTCAAACTGCTGGTTATGGTTCATGGGGTCAAGCCAGTAATCTTCTCTTGCCAGTTCCCTGACTTGAGGCTGACCAAGCTGGCCTAGTAATATGCTGGACCGCACTTCGACATTTGGGTGGAGCGTAATCGTTTTGTCGAGAGCCAGCTCATCTCCATTTGGGTTGAGAAGCATCAATGTGTTTTGGGTCGGGTCGGAAGCATTCAGTCCGCCCAACGGGCTTTTGACCGTCAATATCGGTTCACCCGGGTCTCTCGTTTCCCAAAATCGTTTCAGGAAATGCTGACTCGAAGAGTCCGGCGAAAAATGTTTTAGTGCCTCGATCCAGCGATTTTTATCCCCCGTGTAATCATACTCAGCAAGACTGGTGGTCGCGCCATTTCCCAGCATTATGAATGTCTTATGCCGCAAGTCGGCTGTAGGAACATCCCCCCTTCGGCTCTTCCAATATGCCGAATCTGGATTTTTCCTGGCGATCCCGTGATACCACTGGTCCACGCTGATACTGAACGTGAGACCCGCTGTGCGCATTCGTTGTTGATAGTCAAACCAAAGGTCTCGTTTGTGTTGTTCAGGAAGGGATGAATTCAAGGTTGCATTGATCAGGAAGGAAACGCTCGAAGCGGCGATCATTGCCAGCCCGACGCCCGTTGAAAAAAGGGGGTCCACGAAAAAAGCCGAGTCACCCAATAGAATCCATCCTTCATCATAATCACATATTGTCTCGCTAATCATTGAATAATTCGTTGCAGTCTGCACTTTGTCGGAAACCGGTTTCACATCGACCATCAGATCGCAAAGGATGGGCACCGTCTTAATCTTCGACAGGAAGACATTCATGTTGGTATATTTTTTATCGGGAGACTGCGACAAGATTCTTGGGTCCGTCACCAAACCGACCGAATGGGTCAACACCCGCTGTCCCATGACCAGTTTGGGAACGGGGATGTACCAAAACCATCCATCATCACATGCGACGCTTGCAATCGGGGACCATTCATCTTCCTCGAGACCGGCGATGCGGGTCTTTTTCGCCCGAAAAATATTCCAATCTCCCGGCAAGTCCTGTGCCGGCTTTCCTCCGGTGAAGTGATTCCATATCGCAATGTTACGATAATCGGACAGGAATTTTTTCCTGGCGCCTGTAACACTCTTTACCCTTCCAGAGGCATCCACAAATATTCGACAGTCTGCCTCCACACCGTCATCGGTCTGCACACGCGTTCTGCCATTTCTCCTTTCAATCCTGGCCACGGCAGTACCTTCATATATTTCCACGCCAACATTTCCGGCATGGTCAAGCAAGAGTTTATCGAATTCAGAGCGATTGACGTGAATGGCGAAATTAAGAATCCCGAACTGATCATACAGCTCGTGGTCGAAAATCAGGCACCATGGATCTTCATGCCCGGGGTCCCATGCATATATACCGCCCGGTTTGGGTCCCGCATAACAATCACTTTGCAAGATCACAGATAAAGCCCCACTGTATGATAAGGCCGGGATTGCCATGGAAATCAGACTCTCGCCAATGTGTTCTCGCGGGAAGATTTCCTGTTCAAACAGGCCCACCTTCAGTGATGTATGGCGGGCTAACATTGCACCCAGTGTGGCACCGGCAGGGCCGCCGCCCGCAATAATCACATCAAATTCTTTGACCATTCATTCTCCGCCAGATTATTTGAGGTCTGGGAGGGAAAAAAACATTGTCCCGTCTTTTTCCTGTGTTGCGACGAGCTGGTTTGTCCGTGTGAGTTTATCCGCCAGGCTTCTGGTCATCTGAACGAGAACGCCTGGATGATTCAATGTTATTGGTTTTAGATCGGCCCCCTTGAAAACGTAACATTCGGAGGGACGGACAGCCCGCACTGTGGCGCTTCCTGCTTCATTTGTTATGAAGGAAAATTCGCCAAACAGGTTTCCCGGTTTCACCAAACCAACGTGCGTTGGCTTCTTCATCCCGCCATCCTGAACGATAATTTCCAGCAACCCTTTCTGAAGTATAAAAAGATCGGTATTTCTTTCGCCCATCCATAGGATAGGCTCTCCGCTGTCAACTTTCAAACGGTACATTCTGTGGATTAACCTAAGCTGCAATTCAGCCGGCAATGGCCGCAATATTGGGATTTGATCGAGAACGTTGAATCGTTCTACCGTGTTTGCAACTTCTTCATCCGATTCCCCCGTTGTAAAATACTTCCATAGTTTTTTATCTGTTTCAGTGGGCAGAAATTTAGCTGGGCCAAATGAGCTGGTACCTTCATTCTTCCCAAGAGAAATTGGAAACAACCTCCTCAGATCATCCGGGCAAATCAATTCCAGATAATCCAACGGGTCAGATTTCCCCTCATCCCACATCTCCATCAGTTGTGTCAGGTCAGATTGAACCCGTCCGCCAGGAACCTTCAGGGTAACTGTTTCCAGACGAGCCAACAGTGAAGTCCGAAAGCGTTTGTAAAAATAGCGTCTACCGAGTTCCGAAAGCGGTCCCACCTTTTGGTAGGCGCGATACAGAGACTCGATCTCGATTTTATCCAGAATATTGGCGCCATCGATCTCTTCCAGCAGATTTTGCTTAATACCCAAGTGCGTCACCGCAAACTCATCCACGTAGTCAGACTGCCTGCTGAGGAGATCAAACAGCATCCAGCCCAGGTGGTAGTAGAGATAGCGTGCCGCATCTTTTGTATATTCTTCATTCAAATCATCGATCACTTCCTCGCGCTGTTCGATGCGATCCACAACCTGCTCCGGCAGTTGTCCGCTGGCACGCAGGAGATCCTCCGTATCAATTGAAAATACCGACTGTAATAATTCAAAATTATCCAACGTGCTGTCGCCAATCTGCTGGGTTACATTCAAAGCGTGAACGATATTACGATAAGAGTCAATTGCGATGTCCTTCTCTTCCATCTTTTCCCCGAGGTTGGCGATGGCTTTTGCAAGGACCTCGCGGATCCTTTTCTTTTGCGCAGGAGGCATTCGCCGTTTAATAAGGGCCATTGCAATTTGATTGGCGACCTGTTCCTCCATCCATAGATTCTCGCGGCTGAATTGGTTGTATCGATGTCGTAGAGAGTGCCCCATTTCGTGCGCGATCAAGCGGGGAAGCAGAATGTTCAATATTTCTAAAAACTCATCATTCGACTCGATGCTCAACATGGATTTTAAGAACATCAAATACAGATACCCCATGCCGCCCTTCAAACTTGGAAGAGCAAGATAGATGTGGCCATCCTTAAGATAATAATAGCTATTCATACCCTGGGAACGGCGCAATTCCATCTTCGGGTCGGGTTCGATCCCGTAAGATCGAAGCACCTCTTTGAATTCTTTGAAGTATGACTGGGCAGTGGTAAATAAATCTTCGAAGGCCTGTTCCCGGGCAATTTCACGCTGAGTTGTATCCTGGTCACTCATTACTTTTTCTCCTGGATAATTGGCGGATCATTTCAAGAGCCGATCCAAGTTTTTCCCTGCGCTCCAATAGATCCTTTTCGCGACTTTCCAGATATGATGAAACTTCCTGGGAGACGAAATTCATTCGTTGTAACTCTTTCATCCAGCCGCTCAATTGTTCAAATCCCCAGTCCAGTCCTTCGCGTGCAATCCAACTTATCTCCGGCTCGTCAGGTCTTTTACGTCGTTTAGCTTCACAGAGAAAATACGTTATAGCGCCCAATTGAAGATCTTGTTGCCAATCGAAGAGGTCTTCTTGAAACAGGTGCCAGCGTCCGAATAAATCCGTCCATTGATCCCACAGTGGGATTAAATCAGGGCGATTGTACCGATAACAGACGGCGGCGACACTGAGTTTCGCCGCACCAACCTTACGTCCTATAAGTGTCATGAAGGTTTTCTCATCCATATCGGTTTGCAGACCGTCAGCCATGGTCACATCGCAAAAGTCCTCCCAGGTCACGCGGAAGAAATCCCAGAAAGCGTGACCGAACTCAAAGTAATCACGATAAACAGCATGGAAGCAATTCATAAAATACCCCGCAGACGGAAGCAGTTTGGTTTCCACGGTGGCATGTCCGTCCATGACATTGTCCACAAGGCGGATGTAATAATAGAGGTTCGCATTGGAGAAAACCAGGTCTGTTTGAAACTCCATGTCAACTTTATTGTTTAGTTGGCGCTCAACCAACCAGGGTAGCAGCATCAGAGGAAAAGCGGCCGGATGCAGGAAATAATCGGCAGGTTCCTGTGTGCCTGACAGCGACATCAACCAGTCCTTTACAGGGTCGGCACTCAATGGAATTTCATCATGGACACGTTCTACGGCACGTCCCACCCCGTCTTTGACAAGCGCTAAGAACTCCGGTGGATGCAACATCATGAAATCGTTCTACCCGCGCAGTGATGCCAGCCTGGAGATGAATTGAAGTCCCTTATCCAACCTGTCTCTTTGCCCCAGCATATACGTCTCGCGCTGATCCAGAAACCTCTGAGTTTCGGGCGGTGCAACCTCCATCTTTTTTAGATCCCACATCCACACACCAAGTTGGGTTATCGCCCAATCAAAACCTTCATCTGCCAGCCACACCAGGATCAGGTCGTCGTCCTTTTTGCGGCGCTTTGCCTCCGATAAAATATATGTCTCTGTATGGAGATCAAGATCTTTCTTCCAATCGAAAAGGTCCTCCTGCAGTACATGCCAGCAGGAATACAGGTCCACCCATTTCATCCAGGGTTCTAGCAGGTCAAGACGATCATACCGATAAAGGACGGCACCCAGTGAGATCTTCCCGGCGCAGCATTTCCTGGAAACGATGTTCGTAAAGGTCTTTTCATCAATATCTGTTAAACGCACATCCTTGGCACAAATATCGCAGAATTCACTCCAGATGGTGTCGCACCAATCCCAGAAGGGATGATTTTGTTTGAAGTAGTTCTGGTAGACGAGATTGAACTGAAACATGAAATAACCAGACATGGGTAACAAACGCTGTTCCACGGTTGGATGGTTGTCCATTAGATTATCGACAATACGGGTGTAGTAATAGAAATTACCAGTGGCACAAGCCAGGTCTGTTTGAAATTTTAAGTCACGGGACCCTGTAACTTGTTTTTCGGCCCACCAGGGAAGTAGGAAAAGTGGAAAGGCGGCCGGATGCAGAAAATATTCCGCCGGCTCGGATGTCCTTGAGTGCCAATTTATCCAGGCCTCAACCTCTTGGGCGAGGTAAGGCAGTTTTTGACGCACCTGTTGGATGGTAATTCCGATCCCTTCAATAATTGTCTGTCGTAGTGTTGGCTCATAGATTGCTCTGCTGGCTGCTTCAGGAAATGTATTCATGACACGCTGGATGGATCAGGCTTTTTTTCCAACGCTTCAAACCCCCGCTGAACATCTTCCTCCGTATTGTAACAGTGGAAGGACATGCGTATGTGAGGATCTCCCTCTCGATTCACCAGCTTGGCCATCAAGATGCCCTTTTCCTCCTCCAGTTCCAGCAAATACTTGCCGGTCTCGTCATCTGACCATTTGCTTTTAAATGTCGCGATAGACCCATGCATGTGATCGTTGGTCACTGTTTCATATCCGTTTTCATTCGCTGTCTTCAGGGCCAGCGCGGCCAGTTTGGTTGTATGGGTATCAATCGCTTCGCGGGTCAACTCGTTGATTAGCCCCATGCTTGCAACTGCGGCTTGTTGTCCTGTGAAGTTCGGCGTGCCGATCAAAAAGCGTTGTGCGCTTTCCTCTGGGCTTGCATTGTAATTGAGATAATTAGACCAGTCCCGTACAGAGATGGAGCCCATCAGACGGGGTTGTAGTTCCTTCCAGACTGCCTCGCGCACGTACATAAAGCCGACACCCGGGATCGCCATCAATGATTTGTGTCCACCGGTAACAAGCACATCAATGTTCATCTCCTGCACATCAATCGGGATATGACCGACTGCCTGAATCGCATCTACAACGAATAGAATATTCCGTTCACGACAAAATTTTCCAATAGACCCCAGTTCCGTATGATGACCGGTGAAGAACTGAACCGCACTGACAGCCACCAGTCGGGTCTTGTCATTAACCGCTTCTTGCAGGCTTTCTAATGTTAAACCTCCATCAACAGCCGGAATTACTTTTACCTCTACACCATCCCGCTGTAAGCTCATCCATGGATAAACGTTCGCGGGATATTCCACATCACAGAACACAATGTTATCATCCGGCTTGCCACCCAGCGCCTGCGCAAAAAGATTCAACCCCATAGAACATCCTTCAACGCCTGCCATTTCTGAAACCGAAGCATTAAGCAGATTGGCAGCGGCGGTCAGATATTCAAAGTAAATATCAAGAGGATAACTGCCAATATGCCAGCGCGTCGTTGCGATCCTTTGTTCAAAGACCTCTTGCATTTTTTGTTGAGAGCGGATCGGAAGGGGCGCTGTAGCGGCATTGTTGAGGATGACGAGATCCTTGATATGTGAAAACTCTGAAGCTCGCAACGCCTCCACATCATACATAAAACGCGGCATCTTCGTCTGGATCAGTGTCTTTTGGGATTCCACGGTATCTTCCACTTGGATACTAAAGACAACACTCCCCACCTGAAATGTTTGATCAGACTTTATTGCAACGCGTCTATTGGGTGGAATCGGTTTGTCATCCACCAATGTTCCGTTGGTCGAATCCATATCGGTCAGCCAGAATCCATCTGGTGTGATTTTCAAACTTGCGTGAAATCGGGAGGTCTGCTTATCGTCCAGATTGATGTCGCATTCTTCGGAGCGCCCAATCAGAACGTCCTCTTTTGAGATGGAATACTCCCTGATTTCCGAATCCTTTTCGCCATATCGCAGAGTTGTTGGGGGAAGATTTGCCATAAACATCCTTGTTGAGATTCTCTCCTGGCGGGCACGCCACAACATTTCTCTCATCACAATCAGTCTAAGAGGCATGGCCTCGGATTGTGAAACGAAGACAACCTAGCAGGCAGCTTTATCTGAACTGTAATTGGAGGCTAGCTCAGCAAGCCCGGCCTCATCCATACCCATAAAAGTCTTTAGAAGATCCTCTGATGCTTCAAAGCCATTCTTTGTGAGGGCTTCTTCTGGTGATGCGGCCAATTCCTTACGAAAATCGGCATCATTCATGATTTTCTGAATCAAAGAGTTTAAATCGTTCATAGATTCTCCTTTATATCAAACGTGGTGTGCCCGCCAAGAGAGACTCACTTTTTATATAACCTTTGGTGCTGGTTTGGTCTGATTTTCTACACTTCCACGCAGTTTTGCGATTTCAAACGACCATATCTGGATATAGCACCATTCGTTATACATGATAAAGATCCACATCAGGTTGTTTGTTGTGCCATCCAGACTAAGGGAAACCGCTCGCTGTGCAGCAATTCACCATCTGGCACATCAATTTCATGATGTTTATGGATGTCGAGCTCAGCGCGATAACGGGCATCTGCGGGTAGATAATGATGGATGTATCCCAGCCGGGTCAATTCGGATGTGTTGTGATAACTACAATGGACAGTGAGCGAATGATGAAACGACACGTCGCCAGGTTCCAAGATCAGGGGAACCCTTGTAATAGTTTTCTGTTTCTCTTCACTGATGCAATTTGTTAAAAAGTATTCAGGGTTGGGGTCTTTCAATATGTTATAACCAACGCAGTCAATCAACCCCCACTTATGGCTTCCGGGAATGACATACATGCATCCATTTTCCGGGATGACCTTTGTCAATGCCATCCAAGCCGTAACCAAGTTTGAGGTGGATACATGACGCCAGTAATCCAGGTCCTGGTGGCAGGGAACGGGTCCTCCCACCTTGGCTTCTTTAAAAATGAATTGATCATAAAAGAGACGGACTTCGGGAGTGTCCATCAATTGTGCGGCGGCTTCCCCAACACTGGATGAATTCATAAACTCTGAAAAGACCGGATTCGTATCCCAGATCCGGTCGAACTTCGTAATTTTGGTTCCATCGGGAAAGTTCACTGGCAATCTTCTACGAATTCCCTTATCATGTCCGTTTATTATATTCATCAGGGCTTCAGACAAGGCCTGCACTGATGTCTCATCGATTAATTGACGGACAATCAGATAGCCATTGTCCCGAAAAAAACCGACCTGTTCATTAGTTATGACTGCCAATATCTTTTCCTTTTTATTAAATTAATATAACCAATAAGACAAAAAAAGTCAATATAACCAACAAGATAAATAAAACCAATCAAACGTAATAGTCGTCGCAATTCGATCTCAATAAGCAGATTGGTTATTATATTGTCGGATGTGATACAACAAATGTAATGGACTCCAAAAAGAGTTTCCATGTAATGTATAACCATCCCAAACGCGCTTCTTCCTCTTTGAGCAGAGAAATCTGCCACTAATCTGCTCTTCTAATCTTCACCGTTGGCATGCTGCATTTCCCGTGTATACGCATCCCGAACGGCCGGAACTAGTTCCGGAACGACGAAGAAAATCCATCGTAACTCAACGGGGATTTAAACTCCGGTTTTCACTTACTTCGTTGATTAACGATAGTTTATATAAAGCAGGTTTCTTCACAACCCTTTCCTGTAAGGTGTACTAGGTCCATAGTAACTGTGATCTTAAAATTGAAAATCCTGATAGCAAGAGTGCCGGGTTTTTCGATTATGAACCAACGGTGAAGGGACCAACTGAAAGATAAGTGTTTTATAATAAGGACAATAGGAATTCGCACTTAATAATTCCGCTACCAAGTGCGCAAAAATATATTTGACGAGAAGCCCTATGAAATCCTATCGAAAAGAACTTTGGCTCAACATTCCATCCCGCAGAGGGTTTGTCAACATTACACCTGATGTGGAAATTGCAATACGCGAAAGCGGAATTCAAGATGGCCTTATTTTAGTTTCAGCCATGCATATAACCGCCTCCGTTTTCATCAATGATGACGAATCAGGTTTGCATCAAGATTATGAAAAGTGGCTGGAAAAACTCGCTCCGCATGAGCTTGTCAGCCAATATCGCCACAATGACACAGGCGAAGACAATGCTGACGCTCACATGAAACGTCAAATCATGGGACGCGAAGCTGTTGTATCTATTACAGATGGCAAACTTGATTTTGGTCCGTGGGAACAAATCTTTTATGGCGAGTTTGATGGTCGAAGGCGCAAACGGGTATTGATAAAGATCATTGGTGAATGAAAAATCCTCTCGATAATATCAAGAGGACGCAACCAAACTTTCAAATCATTTGGTAGATTTGGGCTTTGTTCTCAATAGGAGTTGAACCAATTTTGGCGATATTTCAAAGTGGTAGGTGTGACAGACTCGTGAATGCAATGCATATCTCAGCCTCGGTCTTCATCAACGACGATGAAAGCGGACTGCACCAGGATTATGAAAGGTGGCTGGAAAAACTCGCGCCGCACGAACCGATCAGCCAATACCGCCACAACGACACGGGCGAAGATAATGCTGACTCGCATATGAAACGTCAGATCATGGGGCGAGAAGCGGTTGTCGCGATCACGAATGGACAACTCGACTTTGGTCCATGGGAGCAGATCTTTTATGGCGAGTTCGACGGGCGCAGAAGGAAGCGCGTGCTGGTCAAGATCATAGGAGAGTAAAATGCCAGATGTAAAAGGCGAAATGCACGGATGTATCGTGTGCGGAAAACTGTATCAACTCTATGTTGCGTATGACGCGGACGGGAAGTACATCGGGAGCAAGGTGATGAGCGCGGGCGGCAGGGAAGTGAAGGATGTGAATCGTCCGCTGGTGGCGTGCGAAACACATGGGGATGAAGATATTGAAAGAGCAATCAAAAGAGTGTTTGGGTCATATGACAACGAAGATGAGTAGAATGGAGGCAAAAATGGAAACTCGTAGATTTGGACGCACGGGACACATGAGCACGGTCGCTATTTTCGGCGCGGCGGCATTTTGGGAAATTTCGCAGGCAGATGCAGACAAAGTAATGGAGCAGGTCATCGAGGCGGGCGTCAATCACATTGACGTTGCGCCTTCCTATGGGCAGGCAGAGGAACGCGTCGGTCCGTGGATGTCGCGTGAGCGCGAGAGATTTTTCCTCGGATGCAAGACCATGGAACGGATGAAGCAAGACGCGTGGAATGAAATGGAACGCTCGCTCAAACGAATGCAAACCGAGTCGTTCGACCTGTACCAGTGCCATGCGATCACGACGATGGAGGAACTGGATGCAGTTACAATGAAAGGCGGCGCACTCGAGGCTTTCGTGGAGGCGCGTCAACGTGGACTCATTAAATTCATCGGTATCACGGGTCACGGGGCGGATGCTCCGAAGATCTATCTCGAAGCGTTGCGGCGGTTCGATTTTGATTCAGTCCTGTTCCCGTTGAACTTTGTCCAGATGGCGAATCCCGAGTTCAGGAAAAATGCCGAAGAGTTGATCGCAACCTGCAAGGCGAAGGATGTCGGCACGATGGTCATCAAGACCATTACAAAAGGACCGTGGGGCGAAAAGCAAAAGACCGCCACCACCTGGTATGAGCCGTTCGATAAAGCGGATGAAATTCAACGTGCAGTAAACTTTGCCCTTTCCTACGATGTAACGGGCCTATGCACGGCAGGAGATACGCGGGTTCTACCCTTGGTTGTGGATGCTTGTGAGAACTTCAATCGCATGGATCGAGCTGAAATGGAAGAAATGATACGCGCGGGTCAGCATTATGCTCCGTTGTTTGCATAAGAATCAAAAGAGGACAGGCTCAACACCTGTCCTCTTTTGATTCAGGTTAAATTACGGGCAATCGAAGGTGTATTTGACCAGCGACTCGATCGTTTGCGAACGATCTACCACCTCACCAGATTTCGCCAGACCAACAAACTGGAAATCAAGCCAGGAGCCGTCAATGCGAACTTCAGGGTGAACATTTTCGCCGGAGAAAGCGAGAGTGAAGTTCCCGTTGCCGTTGCCGGTCATCTTGCCAAAAGGCTTGTATTCCTTGGGATACTGGCGATTGATGTCTGTAATTCGGTAATAAAAGACCACATCCACAATTGCAGTATTCGGCGTTGTAATATAGAAGGTAATATCACGCGGGAAACAACGCAGGGTAAGGTTACTGCTGGACGTGTTCATGTTCATGAATACGCCCTTGCCCAGGGCATTGTCCAATGAAATGGGAGTGTTGGGATCGGCGGTTGCGGAAGGTGCCTGTGTTGGCTCGACCACAACAGTCACCACAACGGGCGCGGCAGTGGGGGGCGCTTCAGCAGGGACTTGTGTTGCTTCAACAACCACAGTTTGAACGAGTACGACGGGTGTGGGGCTGGGCTCAACCGGAGCGGCAACAGGCTGTTCGGTTAGGACTGGACTGCTACAAGCGGCTAGGATTACCGCGAGCAAAACGATGACTAGTTTTTTCATTTGAAATTCTCCTTTTTGAATTCCAAAATTCTAAATCACCACCTCTCATTCACCCATGAAAAACCACTTTACAAGTCTGAAAAGCGATGACGGATTTGTTAGATATGCAGGAAACCCCCCGCCATCATTCAATTACGATAAACCTTGTTATAATTCCTGCCATGTTAACCGCTGAGCAGATAGAAAACAAACTTGACCGAATACTTCTAAGGGTACAGAAACCCGGCCGCTATGTTGGCGGTGAACTCAATAGCATCCACAAGGATTGGGATACTGTCAAAACCAAAGTTGCATTTGTATTCCCCGATATTTACGACATCGGTGTTTCGAATGTGGGACTCAAAATCCTGCTGGACCAGGTCAACCAGCGGGATGACGCGCTTGCCGAACGCGCCTACGCGCCCTGGCTGGACATGGAAGCCCTCATGCGTGAACACGGGATTCCGCTCTACGCGCTCGAATCAA
This sequence comes from Anaerolineales bacterium, assembly GCA_036525495.1. Classification (GTDB taxonomy): domain Bacteria; phylum Chloroflexota; class Anaerolineae; order Anaerolineales; family Villigracilaceae; genus Defluviilinea. Next base: position 5,347 of record DATDAG010000224.1, on the reverse strand, counting down.
AACGACCCCTGGCTTGCTTCGATCTCATCGGCTTTACCCTTCCCTACGAGACTCTCTACACAAACGCCCTGAATGTACTTGACCTTGCCGGGATCCCCGTCCGATCATCAGAACGCGACGAGAGCCATCCCTTCATCATCGCGGGTGGACATTCCACCATGAACCCCGAGCCGATGCATGCCTTCATTGATGCGTTCGTGATCGGCGAAGGGGAGGAAGTCATCCACGATATTATCAACATCATATCGTCATTGCGAGCGAAGCGAAGCAATCCCCGGCTAGATGAGATTGCTTCGCCGCCTTCGGCGTCTCACAATGACATACTAAGGGAACTCGCCAAAATCCCCGGTGTCTACGTCCCAAGCTTGTATGAAGCCGGTTATCTTGAAGACGGGACCGTCTCGCACATCGAACCGATGGTCGTGGACGTGCCAAAGATCATCACAAAACGTATCGTCGCCAAATTGCCACCCCCGCCGACAAAATTCATCGTCCCCAATGTGGACATCGTCCATAACCGCGTCTCAGTCGAGATCATGCGCGGATGCACGCGCGGGTGCAGGTTCTGTCACGCAGGCATGATCACGCGTCCCGTACGCGAAAGAAGCGTGGATGAAGTCCTGAAGGCGGCAGAGGATGCGTTGAAGAATACCGGCTTCGAGGAACTGGCGTTGATGTCGCTGTCATCCTCTGATTATTCACACGCGCTTGAGTTGGTCACAAAGGTCGGCGAAAGGTTCAACGGCAAACACCTCAAGGTTTCATTGCCGTCACTTCGCATAGAATCCGTTTCAATAGACCTGATGGAAAAATTGAAAGACAAACGCTCAGGCGGCTTCACGCTCGCGCCTGAAGCCGCCACAGAACGGATGCGTCGCATCATCAACAAATTCATCCCCGATGAAGACATCATCAATACCACGCGCGAGATCTACCGCCGCGGCTGGACTACGATCAAACTTTATTTCATGATCGGGCATCCGAGCGAAACGTTGGAGGATGTGCAAGCCATCGCCGACTTATGCAAACGGGTCATTGCCGAAGGGCGCAAGGTGATCGGTTGGAAAGCCAAACTCAACGCAGGCGTCAGCACCTTCGTGCCGAAATCACAGACGCCGTTCCAGTGGGTTTCGTGCGATACGCCAGAACAGATCAAAGCCAAACAGGATCTACTCAAGCGCGAGCTCTACCGCGACCGCAATATCAAACTCAGCCTGACCGATGCGGAAGATTCGTTCCTGGAAGCCTGGCTCTCGCGCGGCGACCGCCGCATGGCGGAGGTTGTGTATTCCGCGTGGAAGAAGGGTTCAAAGTTCGACGCCTGGCAGGAAGGCAAGAAATACAGTGCCTGGATGGAAGCGTTCGAGGAGCAAGATCTTGACCCGATCTTTTATACTCACCGCCAGCGCCGTACAGACGAGGTCTTCCCGTGGGAGCATATTACTGCCGCGGTCCGCAAAAATTTCCTGTTCCAGGACTTCCGCATGTCGCTCGAAGGCGAGATCCGCGTGGACTGCCGCTTGAATTGTTTCGCCTGCGGCATCCTGCCGACCTTTGCAGGGATGCGCCGCGAGAACCCCGGCGAGGTGTGGAAATGTCCGGATGTGAAATCACCCGCACCGAAGCAAGTTATCAGTGAGGCAGTGAGTAACAATCAGTTACCAGTAGTGGGGGATTGATGTCGAATGTCAGACGCAGGGAAATCTTTATTGAACGTTTGATGAGCGAACGCGACAAGTTCGAGTTACTGCTTAACCGCATCGGTTACACACGCCGCATGACGCTCAAAGGTATTGAGGGGAGGTGGTCCATAAAAGATATTCTCGCGCACATCTGCGCATACGAACAATATATGGCAGACCGCATGCACGAGATCCTGCACAACCAACCATACACACCGTGTAAAACACATACCGCTCTCGATGCGTTTCTCGATGAGTTCGGTTATCCAGATTTCGGTTCCCCTCTTCTGGATCACGACTCACCCAATGAATGGGTCATCGAAAAATACAGGAATGTTGCGCTTGAAGATGTGGTGGCGCAGGAAATCCAGGCATTCGCTTCCATCCTCTGCGCGCTCGAAGCCATGCCGGAAGATTTGATCGCGCGCCACAATCTTTTCAACCGTATCATCTTGCATACCTATGAACATTACCGCGAACATGCGCATGGGATCAAACGCTGGTTGACGGCCAACGGGATACAATTAAAGTAAATGCGCATTCAGATCACGTTTTCCAAACAGGGTGCGTTACGCTACACTGGTCACCTTGACTTGCATAAGTTATGGGAACGCGCTGCTCGCCGCGCCGGACTTCCACTCGCCTATTCGCAGGGATTTCATCCGCAACCAAAGATGAGCATCGCGGCGGCATTGCCGTTGGGGTTTTCCTCCCGCTGTGAAGTGCTTGATATGAGGCTGGAGACGGATATTCCGCTGGATGGATTACGCGATACACTTCAGGCAACGCTTCCAACAGGCGTCCAAGTGTTGTCCATCGAACAGACGGATGACCGCGCGCCCGCCTTGCAGACGCAGGTTGTCTCAGCGGAGTATGAGGTCACTGCAATAGAATCAGATTTCGGGTCCGACCTGAAGCGGAGGATCGATTCCGTTATGGAATCAGAAACCATCATCCGGACACGGCGCGGCAAGGAGTACGATCTGCGTCCGTTGATCGAGTCTCTCACCCAAACCCCTCTTCTTGAAGGCAAGGGACAAAAAATTGTTATGAAACTAACTGCCAAAGAGGGCGCAACGGGGCGACCTGAGGAAGTGTTGGACGTGTTGGATATCGCGTTCGAAGAAACGCGTGTCGAAAGAACTCGTTTGGTATTTCAATCCTCATCTTCAAAAGAGGAGATTGCTTCACCCTGACGGGCTGGCAATGAAATAAATTTTGGAGGAGTTATGGCGTTATTTGGAGCGTTCTTCTTTGGGTTCGTGCCGATGTTCCTTTTTGCGGCGTTCGTTAACTGGCTGGACCGTTACGAAAAAGAACCGAAACTTTTACTCGGCGCGGCGTTCGTTTGGGGCGTGGTGATTGCGGGCGGGGGAGCCTACATTTTGAACACGGCTGTCGGTATAGGCGTGTATTCGCTCACCGGCTCGGTCAGCGCAGCGGATTTCAGCACGACGTCCATCGCGGCGCCGATCATCGAGGAGGCATTGAAGGGACTCGCCGTGCTGGTCGTCTTCCTTATGTTCCGCAAGGAGTTCGATTCTGTTCTGGACGGCATCGTGTACGGAGCCATCACCGCCATGGGATTTGCCGCCATTGAAAACGTGCTCTATATCTATCGCAACGGCTTCCAGGATGGCGGCTGGGATGGCTTTTGGACACTTGTATTCATCCGTGTCTTGCTGGTTGGCTGGATGCACCCGTTCTTCACAGCATTTACAGGCATCGGTATTGCAGTGGCACGCATCAGCAGGAGCACCCTGTTAAAGATCATCGCCATCCCAGCAGGGTATATGGTGGCTGTGCTTACGCACTCCTTCCATAACACATTCAGCAGTGTCATCGGCGGCGGAGGCGGATTCATCCTGGGTTTGATCGCAGATTACGTCGGCTATGCCTTCATGCTCGGCTTCATCATCTGGATGGTCGTCCATGAGCGGGGCATCCTCAAGCGGCAACTGGTGGAAGAAGTGAACAGCGGAGCGATCTCGCGCGGGCAATACAACACTGCCATCTCGTTCTTTCAAACGGGTGTGCATCTTTCCGCACTGACTTCGGGAACGTTCCGTTCCACATCGCGTTTTTATCAGGTTTTGGGTGAACTTGCCCATAAGAAGGAACAGTTGACAAAGATCGGTGAAGAGGGCGGGAATACAAAGATCATTGAACAATTGCGTTCCGAAGCGGTGCAATTGGCGCCAGTAGCAAAGGCATGATGCACCGTAATTGCGAGAATCTCAATGGGCAACGAAGCAATCCCTATCCCAGTGTTGAGAACTGCTTCGCTCCGCTCGCAAAGACGAAACATATCGTGATAAAATCTCATCGTCCGCCCCCGTAGCTCAGTGGACAGAGTGTCGGCCTCCGGAGCCGAAGAGCGCAGTTCGAGTCTGCGCGGGGGCGCTAACCGTCGCAAGACGGTTATTGTTTTGAAGTAGAATCATCGCGTGCTTCACAAATCCATACTTACTTTTGCTCTCTTAACAAGCGTATTTCTTGCTGGTTGCAGCGTCCCGGTACAAACCGGGATTCCTGAAACCTCTGCGCCGGTTATCATCACTGCCACGTTACCGCCTGTACCCACACCGCGCCCATCTCAGACGCCATTTGCGCCTCTCCCTTCGCCGACGGTCGTCCCCTTTTGGGGAACCACATCCACGCAATTGAATGTACGCGTAGACCCATCCACTGCCAGCGATGTACTTGGTATTATCGCGGCGAATGTAGTTGTGCAGATCGTTGGTCAAGACCCCGGCGGCAATTGGTGGCAGATCATGTACAACGCGGGAATTGAAGGTAAAGGCTGGGTCACCGCGCAATATATCGAAACGGCGACCAAGCCCGAGGTCCCAGTGATCGGAGACGTAGGGACAAGTCCAGATTCAGGTCACAGCGCGGTCGTCATCCAGCAGTTGAACGTTCGAAGCGGACCCAGCACGAGTTTCGATTTGGTTGGCATACTTAATCCAAACGATGTGGTCGAACTGACCGGCAAAAATCGAGATGGCGCATGGCTTCAGATCGAGTTTACAAATGGAGTGGGCTGGATCAACGCCATGTTCGTCAAAGCGGATGCGCTGGATATCCTGCCCATCGTATCGGATCTGGGCGAGGTGGTCGGCACAGGTACACCAATGGCCAACCCGCCTCCCCCCACCTCGACGCTTGTTCCTGCCTCGATGGATTTTGACACCGCTGACGCCCCGCTCAAAACTATCCTTTTTGAGTGGACAGGAACTCAGACCCTGATATTCAGTGGAGATGTTTCTGCACCGGAGGGGGACACGGAAGATTGGATCGCATTCACTCCATATGACAATTTTGTGTTTGTGAGTGTTCAATGTGCCGGGAGCAGTTCGCTCCGCGTGGAAGTCTTCGGAAGTGGATCAAGCCTTATCTGTAGTGAAGCGGCTCAGGTAGTTTCTGTACAGGCAGGTGTATTGCAATTGATCCTTATTAAGGCAATCCCAACCCCCGGCGTGTTGCAGTATACAAACTATATCCTGACCATCAAAGCAAGGCGATGAATCACAAAATAAAGCTAAATCAGGGGAATCAGGTTCCGGTTGAGTGGGGAAGCGGTGTCGTTTTATCCATTTGTGCCTGATTGTACAAAATATCCATTTATGGTAGAGTTAATACGAAATTTCACACTTGCGAGGGTA
>DATDAG010000223.1:0-15776 GCA_036525495.1 Anaerolineales bacterium | reverse complement strand
CATCGCGATGACATCCCAATCCTTGTTCTTCTCATCGTAAAAAGGAGACAGGTCATTGGGGTCGGGATGATGCACATCATGGATCGTGATCATGCGTTTGCGATCCGAGTCGAAGGGCACTTCGTTCTCGCGTGGGTAAGCCTGCTTTACCTCCACGTACGTAGCCCCCGCCTTTGCCGCCGCCACCAACAGCGCGCCCTCGGTCGGGTCGCCAACGATACGATAGGTCTGTTGCGAATCCTTCTCGCCGGTGATCTCAATGGACGAGTCATTGTTCAGCACGCCGAGCCAGAGGGTGGTCAGCGCCGAACGGTATTCCCGGATGTCAACAGGTTTGTCCTCTACAAGGAACTCGCCTTTCGGCACGTAACCGGTGCCGGTGATGTCAATGAACCGCCCGTCCGCCCACAGACGCGTGACCGTCATCTCGTTTTGAGTCAGTGTTCCGGTTTTGTCGGAACAGATCACAGTGGCCGATCCAAGCGTCTCGACGGAAGCCAGCTTTCGGATGAGCGCGTGGCGTTTGATCATCTCACGCATACCGAGGGCGAGTGAAATCGTCACAACGGCGGGGAGGCCCTCCGGCACAGCCGCGATCGCAAGGCTGACGGCAATAATGAAGACTTCGGTGATATCAGCCGCGTATTCAGTCAGATAGGCAAGCGGGCCTGTAAAAAGTTCGTTGATGTTGGTGTAATTGATGAGCGCAACGATGAACACGACCGCCACAAGAAGGAGCGCCGTAATGCTCAATGATTTCCCCAACTGGTCGAGCCGGCGCTGGAGAGGCGTTTCTTCCGTTTCGACGTTTTGGAGCATGGTGGCAATGAGCCCCAGTTGGGTCCTCATGCCGGTACTCGTGACAACGCCGCGCCCGCGTCCATAGGAGATAACCGTTCCCATGAAAGCGGTGTTCTTGCGGTCACCCAGCGGAACGTTTTGATCGAGAACCGTCGCGGCATTCTTTTGGACGGGTAGCGATTCGCCGGTAAGCGACGCCTCCTCCACCCGCAGATTGACCGCCTCCAGCAGGCGTATATCGGCAGGGATGAAGTTCCCAGCCTCCAAAAAGACAATGTCACCCGGCACCAATTCATAAGAGGGGACAATGGTCCTGCGACCATCTCGTATCACCTGCGCGTCTGGTGCGGCAAGTTTTTTGAGGGCGGCAAGCGCCTCCTCGGCGCGCCTTTCCTGAACGATCCCCAATATCGCATTCAATACCACAATCGCCATGATCGCGGCGGCTTCCACAAAATCTCCCAGCAAAGCCGAGATCACAGACGCAACGATCAGCAGGATCACGACAAAGTTATTCAATTGTTCCCACAGCATTTGCAGGAAGGATGGACGCGGCGATTCTTTCAACTGGTTCGGACCGTAATGTTTCAGCCGCTTCTTTGCATCCTCCGTTGTTAACCCATTATCCTGTACCTCAAAATGTTTGAGCACCTGTTCGGTCTTTAGTGTGTGCCAATCGTGTTCGTGATCCTTGTTGATGCTTTCGTTTTCCTGAATCATTTAAATGATCTCCTGTAAATTTGATCGAGGACGTTCGTGCAGTTCGCAAAATTAAGACGAGACCACCACGCCTCTCGTGATGGTCTCGCCAAACGTATCGAACACGCTTCGAGTTGCCGATGGCAATCCTGCCACGTCTTGACGACAACTCGTTGGCGCCACGCCACGCGGGGATGTATTACGAAAGGCGCCATGGCTACTCCCCAATCGCCAGTAAGTGTATTATTCCGTCACAAGGATGTCAAGTCAAAAAACTGACAGCCGTGTAAAGCGCGTCATTCGGGCGCGATCCTGACACCTGCCGGGATCTCCGTATCCTTTGCTATGACCACGATTCCGTCGCGCACATAATAAAACTCGCGGTCAACATCCTTGTGGTCGCGCGGGAACGGCAGGATGGTCACGTTGTCGCCGATGCGCGCGTTTTTATCAAGGATGGCTGATTCGATACAACAATTTTTCCCGATTCCGATTGGGATGTTCCCACGCGGTTTCTCGGCATCATAATAATCGGCGCCCATCACAATGCTGTCTCGCACAATCGTCCCCTCGCCCACCTGGCTCCGAATACCGATGATCGAATGTGTGATCTCCGCCTTGCGGATGCGGCAACCCTCCGCGAGCAGTACATCCTGCAATTTGCTGTCTTCCACAGTGGAGCCTGGCAGAAAGCGCGCATGGGTATAGATCGGCGCCTTCGTATCATAAAAGTTGAACGGCGGGTCTGAAGCCGTCAACTTTAGATTCGTTTCATAGAACGAACGGATCGTCCCTATATCCTCCCAGTATCCATCGAAATCGTATCCGTATACTTCATGCGATTGAATCGCCTGTGGAATGATATCGCCGCCAAAATCATCGCTCCGCAAATGATAGTTCAACAGGTCGTTCAACACTTTGGTTTTGAACATGTAGATTCCCATCGAGCCCAAAAATGGGCGCCCTGGATCGTCGCGGCTCACAAATTTATTCTGGACTTCCGGGTCCTTTGGCTTTTCTGTGAACGAAGTGATGTGACCGTCCGCCTCGACCTTCAACAACCCAAATCGGAACGCTTCGCTTCGTGCGACGGGCTGGACTGCGACTGTTATATCGGCATTTTTCTCCCAATGGAACTCCGCCATTTCGTGGTAATCCATGCGATAGAGATGGTCGCCCGCGAGGATCATCACATGCTCTGCGCCTGTTGCCTGTATCTCGAACAATTGCTTGCGGACGGCATCCGCCGTGCCCTGATACCAGTCCGCGCTTTGCGGGGTCTGCTCCGCTGCCCAGATCTGCACCCAGCCCGTATGAAACACATCGAAGTTATAGGCTTGTGAAATGTGTCTATGTAACGAAACAGAATTGAACTGCGTCAGAATCGCAACGCGGAAGATGCCCGAGTTGATGCAATTACTGATGGGAATGTCAATGAGACGGTATTTTCCCGCGATCGGCACGGCAGGCTTTGAACGCAACTGGGTCAACGGATGCAGTCGCGACCCCCGTCCTCCTCCCATGATGACACCCAGCACATCGTTCATTGACGGCATAACAGCCTCCTCTGCAATGTGAATTTATATTGAGACCATTATCCCTTAAAACTGGAATATTTGCGTATTTTTGATGCAATATAGATGAATGGGTATGCCAGAAGGATCAACACATCGATCAAGATAAAAAATAAATAAAGTTTCATCTCTTCCTCCTTCTTTTCCTATCTCGTGCAATGACACGAGATATTAAGAACGCGAAACCACCGCATTGGCAGTCTCGCGAACGCATCAAGCGTACAGGTGACCGGGAGCAGTGAGTTGGCTGGATGCTCCGTCCTGACGATCACCTGTCCTGCCACGGAACGCTCCAGGCAGGGGCTACTCCCTGTTTATATTTTCATTGTACATATCTGAAAACCGAAAGTCAACGCTTGCAGGCGCACGTCTAACAAATTACATACGATTTGAGGTTGTTTTGGTTGCTCGCAGAACTCGGAGGTCTTGAAGACATCCGAGTTTTATATCCTCTCCCCATGATAAAATACATCTTATGCAGCCATCATTGGAAAAACTACGCAAATTCTTCCGACTCGAACATGAGAACGGATACGAAAACACCGCCATCATCGGCGGACTGGCAAAAATGCTCGATTACTGGGAAGGCGAAGCCCGCGCGGATGCGCTTCAGGAGGAGGTCATCCAGGCTGTTGTGCAGAGACTGCGCTCGTATGACGGACTCAGCCCCCAGTCACGCGCCGACGCGTTGAAAGGGTTGTGGAAACGCATCGGGGACACGTACCCCGATACACAACAGAAACCACAAAGACAGCCGCGTCCTCCCCAACAAAAAACAGAGCCCCCTCCGCAACAGGAACAGAAGGAACAGGAACAACGCGAACAAAAGCCGCGTCCTGCGCCACCGCCTCGTTCTGAAACCGTCGCGGGTGCAAAGACCTCCGCCACTCCCGCCGCGCTCGATGCAAAGTTAACCGTCCTGCAAGGAGTAGGACCGCGCAACGCTGACTCGCTCGCCAGGCTCGGCATGATCACGCTTGGCGACATGCTCTATAACTACCCGCGCCGCTACGATGATTACTCGCAACTCAAACCCATCAAGGATCTTTTCTATGGTGAACAGGTAACCGTGATTGGCACGATCCAAAGTGTGCATTCGCGCCCCATCCGCGGCGGAAAGGCATCCATCGTCGAAGTCATCATAGGCGACGGTACGGGCGGATTGCGCCTGAGTTATTTCAACCAGCCCTGGCTAGCCAACCGTTTCAAGCAAGGTGATGCCATATCGGTATCGGGCAAGATAGATCAATATCTCGGGCGGCTCGTGATGAACAGCCCCGATTGGGAACCCGTCGAAGCCGAGAACCTTCACACCAACCGCATCGTCCCCGTGTATTCACTCACCGAACGTATCACCCAAAAATGGCTCCGCAACCAGATGAAGCAGGTTGTCGAATATTGGGCGCCTGCGGTCGTGGATGCCATCCCCGAAACTGTCCGTTCATCCGCCCGCGTCATGCCACTTGGCGAAGCGTTACTCCAGGTTCACTTTCCAGACTCACAGGAAAAACTCAAAATCGCGCGTGAACGTCTCGCTTTCGACGAAATCTTCTACCTGCAAATGGGAGTGCTCCGCCAGAAACGGGATTGGAAATCTGTGGAAGCCCGCCGCTTCTCCATCTCGGACGAGTGGCTGGATTCGCTTACGAAAAGCCTTCCCTTCACCCTGACATCCGTCCAGGGTACATCCATTGCAGACATCCGTACCGACCTCGCCTCGGGCAAACCCATGAACCGCCTCCTGCAAGGCGACGTGGGTTCAGGCAAGACCGTTGTCGCCGCGTTCGCAACCGCGATGATAACGACAAACGGTTCACAAGCTGCGATCATGGCTCCCACTTCGATATTGGCGGAGCAGCATTATCGCAGTTTCCTCAATCTGCTCAAAGATGTTCACAAACCCGGGGAGGTCCGTCTTCTCATTGGCGACACACCTGACGCTGAAAAAGAGGAAATCCGTAACGGACTTGCGGACGGCTCGATCAAGATCATCATCGGCACACACGCGGTCATTGAAGGACCCGTCCAATTCGCAGATTTGCAATTTGCTGTCATCGATGAACAGCATCGCTTTGGCGTCGAGCAACGCGCAGAATTGCGGAGCAAGGGCACCAACCCGCATCTGCTGGTGATGACCGCCACACCCATCCCCCGTTCCCTCGCCCTGACTCTCTACGGCGACCTCGACCTTTCCATCATGGACGAGATGCCCGCAGGTCGGCAACCTATCAACACATTCGTGTTGCGTCCGCAGGAGCGCGAACGCGCCTTCACGCTACTACGTGGACAATTAAATGACAACAAGCAAGCCTTCATCATCTATCCGCTCATCGAAGAGAGCGAGAAAATAGATGCCCGCGCCGCTGTGGACGACTACGAAACCCTCTCGAAGGAAGTCTTCTCCAATCGAAAACTCGGTTTGCTTCATGGCAAGATGCGCCCCGCCGAAAAAGACGAGACCATGCTGAAATTCCGCGACAGGGAATATGACATCCTTGTTTCAACCACCGTTGTCGAGGTCGGTGTGGATGTTCCCAATGCGACCGTCATGCTTATCGAAGGCGCGGATCGCTTCGGTCTCGCCCAACTCCATCAATTGCGCGGTCGCGTGGGGCGCGGCGCGGATCAGTCCTATTGTCTGCTCATCCCCACGCATGAAGACAAAACCGAAAACGAGCGTTTGCAAGCGATGGCAGAATCAACGGACGGTTTTTTTCTCGCAGAAAAGGATTTGCAGATTCGCGGTCCAGGCGAATTCCTTGGCACGCGCCAGGCAGGCTACACATCTGGCCTGCGAATGGCAAGCATCACCGATATCAAACTGATCGAGAAAGCGCGCATCCAGGCGCAAAACGTATTCGACAAAGACCCCGATCTATCCCAGCCCGATCATGCCCTGCTCGTTGAAGCCCTCGGCAGGTTTTGGGGTGAAGGCAAGGGAGACGTTTCGTAAGAGCATAATATATTGTGCCCTTACAATTCAACGGAGACTTTATGGTCAGAGCATTATTCCCAGGTACGTTCGATCCCATTCATTATGGACATATAGATATTGCCACCCGTGCCACACGTGTCTTCGATGAAGTGGTGATGGCAGTCTATGACAAGCCATTGAAATCACTCATGTTCTCACCCGAAGAGCGCATGACACTGGTGAGTGAGGCATTCAAGGATAATAAAAAGGTCAAGGTCACAGGCTACAGCGGCTTGACGGTCGAGTTTGCCCGTAAGATCGAAGCGCAGGTCATTGTGCGCGGATTGCGCGTCTTCTCAGACTTTGAATTCGAGTTCCGCATGGCGCTTGCCAATCACCGCCTTGCCGAGGACATCGAGATCGTGGCGCTTATTACTGCGGAGGAACACACCTTCCTCTCATCAACAACCGTGAAAGAGATCGCCGTGCTCAATGGAGATGTCTCCAGCATGGTCCCTCCGCATGTGGAAAAAGCCTTCAAGGAAAAGGTCGCTGAGATGGGCGACCAGCATGCTCATCCCAACTCGTTGCGTGATTAATCTGTGCTAGAATTGCGATAATCAACCTCCCAATGGAGGGAACCCCTATGGACATCCTGCAACTCATCGACCGGCTGGAAGAACTCTTCAACGAAAGCAAATCCATTCCCCTCACGCGTAACGTGATGGTGGATGAAGATCGCATGCTGGATATCATCGACCAGATGCGGATCGCGATCCCTGAAGAGGTCAAGAAGGCACAGCAACTGCTCGGTCAACGCGACCGTGTGCTTGCCCAGGCACAGGAGGAGGCAAACCGCACCCTCGAACTTGCCCGCCAAAAATCCGACCAGATGGTGACGAAGGACATGGTCGCGCAGGAGGCCTCGCGCCGGGCAGAGCAGATCGTCGCGCAGGCGCGCAGCGAGGCGGAAAACATCCGCGCCGACGCGGATGATTACGCAATGAACAGCCTTACACAACTTCAGGACGAATTGGAAAGGCTCTCGAACCAGGTTGCCAACGGGGTGCGGCTCCTAAAGGATGAACTGGCAAAGAGAGAATCCGCATCTATGTCACAATTGACAGACAAATAGATGCAACCGTCAATAAATTCAAGAGCCTTCCTGTTAATGGGAAGGCTCTTTTTATCCTTGTGTGGGGTTGTTGTCACAGATCAGGGCGGAGGAGGCAGGGTTGCCATTGACCAGTCTGTCAGGTATTTCCAATTCAAGATCAGGGCGATCCAACCTCCGCCAGACAGCCGGCCCCAAACATTCGAAGCAGATGGATGATATTCAACGATCCGCCCGGATTCTCCCTCCGAAAATTCAAAACCGGTTTCCTCACCGTTCACAGATGGTTCCTTCATGATCTCCTGTGATTTTTTTGCAGTCACGACCATTGGCAGGATCGGAAACGGCTCAAGACGCTCCATTTGTATCCAGCCATCACGGCTGGTAACCAGGGGCCAGTAGATTGCCCCCACAGGCGGGTTGACCCAGAAGGTTGATTTTGTCTCTTTTTTCCACGCGACCACAACGAATTTATGCACCAGGTCGGGTCTGGTCTCGTAACTATAATCCTTGAATTGGCCGGGATTGCTGTAATCGATCGTGTTGACCCTGCCCCATCCATTATTGATCTCAAGAAGAGTGATCACATTCCCACCCATTGTCAAACTTTCCAGGTAGGGGAATCCTTTATGGTCGAACAGGGCGGTATCGTCCGCCTTTAAGTATCTCAATTTTCGCTTGTCATATTCATTCATGGCATCAATGAAAGGCTCCCATGGACCGTCCATGGTTGTCCTGTGTGTGCCGATTGATATGACCGGTTCGATGAACATCGGCACGACCTCGGGGGTGAATAGGTCAACCCCTCCCCAATTTTCGTCGGCAGTACGCGATTTGTAATCGAACATGGCAAGTTGATGATCGTGTTTTACGCGAAAATACTGCGTCCTTTGTATGGGCGTGGATGTGGGAAAGACAACGGTTGGCACAAGCGTGGAAGTAGGTTCCGGCGTGAAGGTGTTTCGCGGCGTTGATGTAACGGTCAGCGTGGGAGGGATTGCCGCCTGAGTTTGCATGGACGCGGCTTCGGCGGTCTGTACAATGGATGTGTTGATCGCGTTCGGGTCCAGCGGAGGGATGGGCGTGGAGGCGGAGGGAACACATGCCAAAATAAGCATGAGCGCCATGCCCCAGAAAAATATTTTTTTACCAGTATTCATTATCCTTCGATGATCTCTTTCACGCGCCCCACCTGCCCATCCTGCAAGCGGACTTTGATGCCGTGCGGATGGTTGGATGATTTGGTAAGGATGTCTTTCACAATACCTTTGGTGAGTTTACCCGTGCGCTGATCCTGTTTCAAGACAATGAAAACCGTCATGCCCGGTTTGATGTTTACACGGCTTTTTCCATTCATGGCGTTGTTGGTATTGGAGTGTTCGATGCCGTGGGCGTTGGTGTTATGGTCGGCGGCGGCAGCGTGTTCGTAGGTGTGGCCGGGACAGGTGTGTTGGTCGGCAAATTGGTTGGGGATGGAGTCGGGGTCAGGCTTGGGGTGAGAGTCGGTTCGGGGGTTGGCGTAGGCAGGTTCAAGGTCAGGGAGACGCGTTTTTCGGCGTAGAAATCCTCTCCGTTCATGAGATAGATCCGAAGCGTGATATTGTTCCCCTGCACATATTCCAAATTCCAGGAATAGATCGTATCGGGGTTTTCAAATCTAGTACGCCCTTCTGCAAGGACCGCCCATTCAGAGGGATCGTTGCCGTTTCCATATTCGAGCCGCCAACCGGTGAAATCGCCGTTGGCGACATTAATGATGGCTCTGACATCGAGCGGCGACTCGGTGATGGTATCAACATCGTTGAGATTGGAGAATTGAAGAATTGGACGCGAATCGGTGGAACTGCATTCCCGTTCAGGTTTAAAGAAGGGATTGCGCGGCAGGTCATGCGACTCAAGCCAGGCATGCCCATCGCCTGTTTTGAACCACTTGCGCGCCCACTGATCGGGAACATTCATCACTTGTTCCTCTTTGGCGAAATCTTCGCACGCGTCCCCGGCGATCAAGCCTGTCCATGTGTCAATGGTGGTCCTTGTGATCAAGTCCTGACTGCGCGGGAGAGGCGGCTGGTCGGATGCGAAGAACTCATTGCGTTGTCCGCCGCGGCACCATTGTGAAGGCTCTGTGCCGGATGTATTGCAGATGATCACATCGATAATACCGGGCGGGATCGAGAATGGTTTTGGGTTGTTATTCGAAACATACGGCACGGCAAATTGCATGAACTGCGACCAGATCGGCGCCGCGCCCGAAAGACCCGTGGTGTTGACCATCGGGGTGTAATCGGCGTTGCCGACCCAAACACCGACCGTGAGATCGGGCGTGTATCCCATCGTCCAGTTATCGCGGAAGTCGTTGGTGGTACCGGTCTTCGCCGCGACCTGGAACGGAAGGTTGAGCGCGGAGTTGCTTCCGAACATCCATGAGCGGGCGTTGTTATCGGAAAGAATGGACGAGATCAGGAAGGCGTGTTCCCTGCGGATGACCTGCTCGCCCTCGGGCGGTTCGTATTCATAAATGACATTGCCCGCAAAATCAACGATCTTCAAAATGGATACGGGCGGGACTTTCTGCCCTTCGTTCGCGAACACCGAAAAAGCGGATGACATGTCCAACAGGCTGACGTCGCCCCCGCCCAGCGTCAGCGCGAGACCGTAATCCGGGCGCGTCAAACTGGTGATGCCCAGCCGTTCAGCCATCGCGATCATGCCTTCTTTTTCTTCGGTATTCGGGTCGTCATACACACCGACAAATTCCAACGTTTTCACAGCGGGGATATTGAACGAGTTCGATAATGCGGTGCGGACGGTCATGCCGCCATGAAATTTGTCGTCATAGTTCTTCGGCACATACGGCGGGTTTGCACCATCGGGGAATTCGGTCGGCACATCCCAGATCCATGTGGAGGGGGTCCATCCCTTTTCGAATGCGGCAACGTACGTGATCGGTTTGATGGACGAACCAGGCTGGCGCGTGGGGCTGGTCGCCATGTTGACCTGCCCCGAAATAGCAGTATTGTTGAAATCAGGCGAGCCGACCATGGCAAGTATCTCGCCGGTGGATGGTTTGATCGCAACCAGCGCACCGTTCCTGGCGTTCTTCTCGGCGAGCAAGGCGACTTGTTCTGTCACCATGCGCTGCGCTTCGTTCTGCAAGATCGGGTCGAGTGTAGTGTAAACGATGAAGCCCGAGCGATAGATCGTTTGCGCGTCATATTGCGCTTCCAACTCTGCGCGGACAAAGTTGACCCAATGCGGGAATCGTGTGTCAATGTTCGGGGAGTTGAATATGCGGTTCTTGATATCGTTCGCGGCTTCCAACGCCGCGAACTGGTCCACGCAGATGGGCGTTTCACTGTTGCTGACAGTGATGCAATTTTTCTGTTGACTCTGGCTGTACATCAACACAAGGACTTGTTGCTGGCGTCCGAGAGTCACATCGCGGTTGGTGTAAATGTCGTAGACCGATGGCGATTGCGGCAAACCTGCGAGGAAGGACGCCTCCGCCAAGGTCAGTTGATTGGCGGTTTTGCCGAAGTAGGTCTCTGCGGCGGCTTCGATGCCGTAGGCGAGGTTGCCGTAATAGATCTCGTTCAGATACAGTTCAAGGATCTCATCCTTCGAGTAGCGGCGCGTAATTTCCGCCGCGAGGATGATCTCGCGCGCCTTGCGGTCATACGTACGTTGGGCACGTTCTTCGGGGGAAAGCAGTAAAGCACGAGCGAGTTGCTGGGTGATCGTGGACGCGCCGCCGCCCTGACCCTCCGTGCGGTAGTTGACCCATAAGGCACGGACGATCGCCCACGGGTCAAAGCCCGGGTGTGTATAAAAGTCCTGGTCTTCTGTGGCAATTGTCGCCGCGAGGAGAGCCGGGGAAATCTTGTCCAATGGAACATAGGTGCGGCGTCCCGCGTTCGGGTCGAGGATCTCATAAAGCGGATTCCCGTTGCGGTCCAAGATGCGTGTGGTCTCGAATTGGGACGCGTTGTTGCGGAGTGTGTCGACACTGGGGAGTTCTTTCGCAATACGGTAATACGAAATTAAAAGGGCCGAACCGCCGATGAGTGCGAGAATTACGAGACCGAACAGCCCAAAGACGAACGCTCGCACAAAACAGCCGCCTGATTTTCCCAGCCATTCGAGCGAAATTGTCGGGCGTTTCGGCGGCGGCTGGCTGGGACGTGGTCTTGATGCCGATCTTGCCTGTGCGTTGCGAGGTCGGCTGGCAGAACCATACGCCGCGGGCGTGACGCGCGTACCTTCCATGTCCACCTGATCCACGCGACGCGGCAGGGGCATGTTGTCCTTGTCCAATTGGATAGGGGCCTTTCGACTGGTCTCAGGGTCAGGAGTCGGCGTCTGACGCGGCACGCTGGCGCGTGTGGTCCCTTCATACGGAGCATCGTCATCTTTTGATGGTTCGATGGGAGGCTCAGGGCGCGTCTCAGCTTCTGAGTCCAGCAATTTCTTGATACGGTTGATGCGGTCTTCTTCGTCGTTGGTCATAATAAAATACCGTTGGTTGAGTAGGCGGCGGGTTTTGATACGCCCTTCGGGTTACTCAACCAGCGCCGCCGTATCGAAACCAACAGAGTCACTGCGGCTTGCTCGCGATTAACACAACCCACGTGCCGCGGTGACACACTTCATCATTTTGGTTCTTCACTTCCATCTTGATGGTCACAGACCCGCCACCGATACGCGGCAGGGCTTTGACTTCTATCGTTTCCAATTCGTTATAGATCGTATCGCCGATGAACACAGGTTTAACGAACTTCCACTCCTTCACTTCGCGAAAGGCAATGACCGTACCGTCCATCAAGCCAGTCTGCCAGGACAAACCCGAAGCGATGGACAGGCCCAACAATCCATGCGCGATCTGTTTGCCGAACGGTGTCGTCTTGCTGAACTCGGGGTCGGTGTGAATGCGGTTGTCGTCGCCAGAGATACGAGCGAAGTCCATGATGTCGGCTTCGGTCACGGTCCGTTTTTTAGTGACGGTCATCTGCCCGACGTAAAACTCTTCAAAGTAAAGTCCCATTGATTTCTCCTATGCTCTGGTGGTTGAGTAGTTCCGAGAGATAGCGAGGAACATATCGAAACCACCATGTAAGTAAATAATTTTTGTTAGGATGGTTTCGACTGCTTGCGCTCAACCATCGGGAAACTTCTGCAAATTATACCCTTTGACCTCCCACCCATCTGCCCGTACAATACGACCCATGCGTGACTGGTCTCTCGCCATCGGCGACCCGCTCCACCTCACCCTTGCGGCGGATTCACGCCTCTCCACACCCGACTACCTCAACGACCAGATCTGGGAACTGACCCTCGGCGGCGGCGAACCCTCCGCGCTTTCGCTTCGCACCACCTTCGGCTTGCGTGCCAAATCCATGCGCATCTTCCCTCGTTTCAGCGAAAACGGCAAAACCGTCAACACCCCGAAAGATTTCGCATTACCGCCCACAATCCGCCGTTTCTATCCCAACTTCCTCATCATGGATTTCTCGCCGCTACCCAATATAGACGCATCCTGCGAAATATGGGTTCCAGAATCGAACGCGATCTGCGGGCGCGTCCACATCGCCAACAAGACCACGTCCACACGAAGAGTCCGCTTCGAGATGTGCACCATCCTCGTCCCGATAGACGGACAGGCGATGGCGACCAAACAAAACCAGATGGTCAACATCCTCGCAGGAGATTCAGGCGGACTCCACCCCGTCCTTTTCTTGACGGGTGGACCCGCGCACGGACCTGGTCCTCACCCTTCACTCTCACTGGATCTCGAACTGGGTCCTGGTGCCTCACGGCAGTTGACCTGGTCCCAAACCGCCGCGGACTCATTGCAAGCATCTTTCGACCTCGCGCGCCAGGTCGCTGCCCGCCCATGGGAAGCCGAACGCGCACGGATTGAACTGCTCAACACCAGCCAGACGATCGACATTTACACAGGCGACAAAGATTGGGACGCGGCGTTCGCGTTGAGCCAATGCGCGGGGTTCAGCCTGCTCATGCCACCCAATAAACATTTACCCAACACATCCTTCGTCTCTGCACGTCAGCCCGATAACGGACATTCCCCCAAAGGTGACGGTACGGACCATCCCTCCTCGTGGAACGGAGCGACTCCGCTCGAGGCGTATTATCTGGCAAACGTTCTGCCCGCCTCGCAGATCGCGCAGGACTCGCTCAAGAACTTCCTCACCCTCCAAGCCGAAGACGGGACGATAGACGGCAAGCCAGGTCTCGCGGGTCAACGCGGACGTTACCTCGCCGCGCCGATGCTGGCAAGCCTCGCGTGGAATATTCACGAGTCGAAGGAGAATACGGCGTTCATCAAAGAGGTCTTCCCCTATCTTTTGAAATTCTTCCAAGCATGGTTCCTGCCCGACCAGGACCTCGACCGCGACGGACTGCCACACTGGAAACACATCCTGCAAACGGGATTCGAAGACAATCCCTTATTCGACTCGTGGCACGAATGGTCGTTGGGAGTGAACATCTCGCAGGTGAACAGCCCCTCGCTGGAGGCGATGCTGTTTCATGAAGCGACATGCCTCACCAAAATGGCTGAACTTATCGAACGAACTGACGTGCTGGCATTGCTCAACGAACATGCGAACATCCTGCGCACGTCCATCGAGTCTGCGTGGCAGGCGCGCACAGGGCTGTATCATTATCGTGACAGGGAAACGGGTTCGAGCCTTGAAGGCAAGGTTCTCGTCAAGCAACAAGGCT
Organism: Anaerolineales bacterium; assembly: GCA_036525495.1. Taxonomy (GTDB): domain Bacteria; phylum Chloroflexota; class Anaerolineae; order Anaerolineales; family Villigracilaceae; genus Defluviilinea. The sequence continues at coordinate 1,933 of DATDAG010000223.1, read as the reverse complement.
CAGGGACGGTGAGTCCGAAGTTGAAGTTCGAGGCGCCGATCCGCTTGTTGGTGGAGGTGCAGACCCAAAGTCCAGGCGCGAAGCGACCCGAAGTCCGCATCCATCAGTTCGTCACGAAGGCTCCCGATGAGGTCGTCACGGGCGGCGATTATCAATGGCGTAACAACGGCTCGGTGTATACGACGAAGAATGTGTATTCGAAACTTGGCAAGGCGGTGGTGAAGGACCTGGGCGACGACGACACGGTGACGATCCGCACGCTCGATTTCACGACCGAAGACCACACGCTCTTCACGCCGTTGTGGGCGGGCGTGCCAGACGAACAGCACGCGCAGACGATGATCGGGCGCGCTCTGCTGGATGCGAAGCGATTCCACCGTCCGTTCGGCGTGCCTGCCTGCCCGCTTCTCGCTTCACACTCCCCCGAAGCTGATTCAGTCTCGATGGCTGTGCACCTGCCTTGGAACCTGTTAATCAGTGAAGGCTTGCTGAGATATGGATTTCGATCCGACGCGGCGCGCTTGGTGGCGCACGTGATGACGGCGGTCATCCAGAACTTGAAGCAGAACCGCGCCTTCTACGCTCGCTATCACGCCGAGAAAGGGACGGGTATCGGCGAGCGCAACGCCCTGAGCGGACTCGCCCCTGTGGGCTTGTTCATGAAAGTGCTAGGCGTTGAGATCATCTCTGCGACGAAGGTGAGACTCGAAGGCGAAAATCCCTTCCCGTGGGATGTGACAATCGGTTATAAAGGTTTGAAGGTTATACGGGGGACAAAGAAAACGGAAATTATCTTTGCAAACGGAAAGTCTGTGACGGTGACGGGGGCGGAGTCCACGGCGGTGGAGTTGTAGCAGAAGATTACAAATGCCAATAAGGGATATTACACCCGCTCATCCAACCACACGACCATGAAATTGAACACATCTGCCTGTTCAGGTTCGTTGTGGATCTCGTGATCCATCGCATTATTTCAGGCAATTTGTGCAATAATGATATTGGATCTACGGAGGTTCGCTATGGAAAAGAAAGACTCACTTGCAAAAGTTCCTGCCATCATCGGAACCGTGTTGGTGTGGATTCCAGTCCTCGCGCCGGTCATTCTCGGGTTCATATCCCTGGCCATGGACGGCATCTACCGCTTTGACTATCTCATGCCCGCCGAGCTTGGGATAATGGTATTCATCGGTGGAGCCCTGCTGCTCTGGGGGGCTTTCCGCGCCAGGTCACGGCAGGGAATCGTCACCTGGGCATTCAGCATCGCAGCCCTCGTGATCATCGTCCTGATCATGTTCGGAGATGTAGTGCCGGGAAGCTGGGAATGGATGGTCGTTATCGGGTTGTTGACTGCTTATTCGCTGGCAATCGTAGCGATGGGCATCGGTGGAATCTTCTTGTGGAGGGATCTAGCGAGTAAATGACCTTCGCAATAAAGAATGGGGGACCGGGAAAATCTGTACATTAAATATTATACAGAACTGCTCTTTTAAGCAGGCCAAAAGGGCCATAGGTGGTTACCACCTAAACGCCAAAATAGCAGATTAGGCTGCCAAAGATCAATGCGATTTTGATAACTAGCATTATTTACAGCATTTCCCGTTTCTTTCGATAATAGTCATTTTTGGTTTCCAAATCGTATCTTCTCAAAAAATAGGGGAAGCCCTAAAACGCATACCGCCACATACACAAAAAATGCGGCAAAACGAGGTTCTTCCCCCATATTTGGTGTATCGTTTAAGCATCCAAAAGACAGTTACCCCGAATTATTGAGATGATACTCCAAATCATTATATATAACTTTATGGCTCATGTGTAAAGGAAGTGCAATAGAGTGATAAACTTTTGGTATGGAATTTCCAATCACAGAGTTGCTTGACTATGAAAACAGTGTTGAGTGGATACTCGAGTATTTTCATCCAAACGGATTAAAGTG
>DATDAG010000222.1:0-7741 GCA_036525495.1 Anaerolineales bacterium | reverse complement strand
CCTGCAGGCCGCAGTCGCGGTTGTCCGCGGTGTAGCGGTAGGCCTGGGCCAAGGCTTGCGGACCGAGGAATTCAGGGTCGGTCGCCACGGTCGGGCATGCCGCGAGACAGATCCCACATTTGATGCAGTAGGTGAACTGACTGAACGCTTCTCGTTCCTCCGCCGTCTGGATGAACTCACCTGTCGGATTGTCTATCTCCTCGCTGTTGGTGTGGATGATGAATGGTTTGATCGCGGCGTGCTTCTCGATGAGCGGTTCAAGGTTCGGGACTAGGTCCTTAACATTCGGGTAATTCGGAAGCGGCGCCACAGTGACCACGTCCGTTTCGAGATGCAGGACCTGGGTCTGGCAGGCGAGCATCGGCATGTCGTTGATGAACATCCCGCACGAACCGCACACGCCCATGCGACAGGACGAACGATACGCAAGCGTCGGTTCCTGCTTCGCTTTGAGTTCGTGAAGCGCTTCGAGGATGGTCATCCCGTCGTGGACGTGCATCCTGTATTCGTCCCAATGCGGAGCGGACTCTTTATCAGGATCAAAACGGCGGACACGGAAGGTGATCTCACGGGGAGTATATGTCTTATTATCTGCCATGTTCAAACTCCAACAGGATATACGAACGTCCACCAGGTGACGTAGGCGCCAAGAGCAAAGATCGCGATTCCGAACAATAGGATACCCCAATCCACAACCTTGGCCAGAGTTGGCGTCAGTGGCAGTTCGCGCAGGATACCGCGCGCGCCGTATAGACCATGATAAAGACCTGCCGCAAGCAGCAGGATGTAGACTACGAACTGCGCAACATCCTTGTTGCGTTCGACCATCGCTTCAAAACTTCGCGCTTCCTCCACGCTTACACCGAGAAAAACGGGCGCATAATGCTGAACGGCAAAATGCGCGCCGAGCAACACTGCGATGATCGGAATGACCAGAATGTGCAAAGACCATAATTTTGTTTCACGCATAGTAAATCTCCTTGCCCTCGCCCTCTACCCTAACAGGCACACATCCCGAAGGAGAGGGGACAGACTCCCTTCTCCCAGTGGGGGAAGGGTTGGGGATGAGGGGGATTAGTGAAAGAACAAACTCGAGCCGCCGAGCACAACCACCACGAACGTGATCGCCATCACCACATAGGTCAACGGTCGGTGACGCAGCACGGATGTTGAATACGGATAAACAGGTTCCTTCGGCTTGCCGAGGAAGAATCCCAACTCGACCAGCAGCAGCCGCACGCCATTCATCGCGTGAAAAACCGCCAGCGCAAATAGTAGATACTCGATCACCTTGAACGGCGGTGAAGAGAACAAAGCCATTAACTCTGCCCAGGCGTGTTCACCGCGGATGCGGTTCGCTGTTTCGACGATGTGCAGCACCATGTAGGCGATCAATCCCAACCCTGAAAGGCGATGACCCAAGTACAAATATCGCTCGAACGAATATTTGCCAGCGTACACCCAGCCTTTCAAACCGAGTCTGTTTGGATATGGTTTATTCATCTTAGTATTTCCTCTCCACAGGCTTCCACATCGAAATATCCACGGGGCTATAATCCAACCGCGGACCATCTTCAGTGAAATGCGCCATTGTGTGTTTCAACCAATTCTCGTCATCACGCGTTTTGTAATCGCGGCGCGCATGGCTTCCGCGTGACTCTGTCCTCGTCAGACCACCGAGCGTTGCCACTTCCGCCACATCGAGCATGAAACCCGTCTCCACTGCGCGGATCAAGTCCGTGTTGTAGCGCAGCCCCTTATCCTTCAAAGAAATGGATTTATATCGTTCCTTCAACTCACGGATCTTATTCAATCCCGCCTGCATCTCATCGCCCGTTCTGAAGACGCCCATGTTCTTATCGAGAGACTTGCGTAACTCTTTGCGTATGACATAATGATCTTCTGTTCCATTGGATGACATCAACGCTTCAATTCTGGACCATTCAGCCTGCGCCCCCCCAATAGGCGACTCCAATTCTGGAGCATTCTTCAAATACGCTGAAGCCTTCTCGCCGGTGACGCGTCCCCAAACGAGACATTCCGCCGTGGAGTTCGAGCCGAGTCGGTTCGCTCCGTGCAAAGACGAGCAAGCCACCTCTCCCGCCGCCCAGACATTCTCGATCGGGGTCTGTCCCATGATATCGGTATGCACACCGCCCATTGAATAGTGTGCCACCGCGCGGATGGGGATCGGCTTTTCGATGGGGTCAAGCCCGATGTGTTTGATGGTCACTTCACGGATGAGTGGAAGGCGTTCAAGGATTTTGTCGCGTCCGAGGTGGCGCAAATCCAGATGGATGAAATCCAATCCCTCAGGTCCCTCGAAGCCGCGTCCTGCTTCGATCTCGGTCATCTCCGAGCGGGAGACCACGTCACGCGGCGCGAGTTCCATTGCCTTGGCGGCGTACTTATCCATGAAGCGCTCGCCATTGGCATTGAGCAGGTATCCGCCTTCGCCGCGGCAGGCTTCGGTCATCAGGATGCCGCTGGGGATGAGACCCGTCGGGTGGAATTGCACGAACTCCATGTCCTTGAGTGGGAGCCCCGCGCGGTATGCCATCGCAAGCCCATCGCCAGTTACGGTTTCGGAATAAGTAGTAAAACCAAATATCTGGCCCGCTCCGCCTGTTGCAAGAATGAGTGCCTTGCCGCGGATCAACACGTATTTACCGTTGATCATGTCGAGCGCGGTCAAGCCTGCGAACTTTCCGTTCTCCACGAGGATGGATGTGACGAAGACCTCATCATAACGGTTGAGTTTCCTCGTGTGTTTCATCAAAGTGTCGTAGAGAGTCTGCATCTCGAGGAAGCCCGTTTTGTCAGCGGCGAAAACAGCGCGGGGATAGGTGTGCCCGCCAAATGCTCGTTGAGCAATCCGCCCATCGGGGCCGCGTGACCAGGGGATTCCCCAGTGATCCAGATGCAGGACCTCCTTCGGCATCTCGCGGACGAAAAAGTCCACAACGTTCTGATCGGCCAAAAAGTCCGAGCCTTTGACCGTATCCCACGCGTGGACCTCGTAGTTATCGCCTTCGTCCTGACGAATCACGGCGGCGGTCCCGCCTTCAGCCGCGACAGAGTGGGCGCGCATCAATTGCAGTTTCGAAACGAGCGCGATATCCAATTCCCCTTTGCTTTGCATCGAGGCTTCGAGCGCGGCGCGCAACCCCGCCAGCCCCGAGCCAAGAATGACAAGATCGTGATTATAGACTTCCATCCGCATCTCCTCAAATAGGATACAAAAACACCAATTTGAATTTCATTGTAGAATTTACTCCCCGTTTTGGTTAGTGATGATTGTCATGGAATGGAACGATGGATAGCCCAATTGCAAAACAAAAAGTCGGGACTTTTCAGTCCCGACATCTGCTCATTAATAAATTTTATGAAGTAGCGTTTGACTTTCCCAATGGGGTGGTTTTTCTCTCCAGTGACGCCATGCGTTCTTCGGTGTCTTTTGCGGCGGCACGTCCCAGCCAGTGGAACACGATCGCAAGAACAGCCAGCGCGATGCCAACGAACAGAATTTCCTGTGGGATGTCTGCGAACCATATCTTTGTTTGAAAGTAATTGTAGATTTCAAGACCAAAACCAGCCGCCAATGGCATGGTACACATGTAGAACAAGGTGTGATACAGCCATCCACGCACATTATAGGGTGTGTATAATAGAAACATACGTTTGACAAAGTTTGTGTTTTTTACACGCACCATGAGATCGTGTCGTTTCTTGGATTCCTTGTCCACTTCAAGCAGGGCATGTGCAAATTCTTCGTAAACATCCTGAAGTTCTTCAGATAGTACATCCCGAACGCGGTTTATGTGCTCCTGTCCGCTGACTTCTTTATGCAAGTTGAACCAGCCGTTCAGGAAGTTGATACGCTGGCTCACATATTGCAGGTCAGCATCCCGCCGGGCTTTATGGCTTTTCTTGTCAAAATAGTTGACCGTAAGATTGATCAGAAAAGGTATTAAACCGACCATTGACGATGAGAGCGGAATAAGAAGTGCATTGAAATTAATTTCCATATTTTCCTCACTTATAAATCGAAGTTATCAGATTCTATATCCCGCAAGCATTTCGTGGTTATTAAATATGAAAGGTCGCACCAATATTGGCGCGACCTTTCTATTTTGTAATAAGTTGAAATTTATAGACTAATCCATATGCTTGATGATCGCATCACCGAACTCGGAACACTTGAGCAGGGTGGCGTCATCCATCAGGCGTTCGAAGTCGTAGGTGACGGTCTTCGCAGCGATGGCGCCTTCCATGCCTTTGACGATCAGGTCAGCGACTTCGATCCAGCCCATGTAGCGGAACATCATCTCGCCGGAGAGAATGACCGAGCCAGGGTTGACCTTGTCAAGGTCGGCGTATTTCGGAGCCGTGCCGTGGGTCGCTTCGAAGATGGCGTGACCCGTCTCATAGTTGATGTTCGCGCCCGGAGCGATGCCGATACCGCCCACCTGTGCAGCCAGCGCATCGGAGAGGTAATCGCCGTTCAAGTTCATTGTGGCAATGACATCATAGTCACGCGGGCGAATGATGGTGAACTGCAGGGAAACGTCCGCGATGGAGTCTTTGATGAGCAGCATCTTCTTCCACTTGCCGTCGCCGTGGGTATCCCACAACTTGAGCGCCTCTTCCACTTCGGCCTTGATATCGCCCTGTTGGGCGGGGCTCATCATGTTGAAGCCGGGGTCGATCATCTTGGCGTTATCTTCAACGGACAAGCCTGCATTATGTTCTTTGTTGCCAAGGATCCATGACTCACGCTCGGTCACGATCTGGTTGCGGAACTCACGTTGGGCAAGCGTATAACCCCAGTCCTTGAAAGCGCCTTCTGTGAACTTCATAATGTTGCCCTTATGAACAAAATTCACGCTCTTGCGATTGTTGTCCAACGCCCACTGGATGGCGGCGCGCACCAATCTTTCAGTGCCCTCAACGGACACTGGCTTGAATCCAATTCCGGCTGAGTCGGGGAAGCGCATCTTGGCATATTCCTTCGGGAAGGCTTCCTTGAACAAATCCTTAAACTTCTTGTTATCTTCCGTGCCGTTGGCGAACTCAATGCCTGCATAAATATCTTCAGTATTCTCGCGGAAAATGACCATGTCCACGTATTCGGGGTGGACAACCGGCGAAGGCACGCCCTTGTACCAACGCACGGGACGCTGACAGACATACAGGTCCAGCAGTTTGCGAAGCGCCACATTCAGCGAACGAATACCGCCGCCGATCGGGGTGGTAAGCGGTCCCTTGATACCGACCAGAAACTCCCTGAACGCCTCGGTCGTTTCATCAGGTAGCCAGTTCTGGAACATCTTGAACGACTTCTCACCAGCGTACACTTCCATCCAATGGATCTTGCGTTTGCCGCCGTATGCCTTCTCTACAGCCGCATCGAACACGCGCACAGAAGCCGCCCAAATATCGCGTCCTGTGCCATCGCCTTCCACGAACGGGATGATCGGGTTATCGGGAACCTGTAACTTGCCTTCTTTGATCGATATCTTTGCCCCGCCTTCGGGGACTTTAACATTTTGGTAATCCATTTATTACTCCTTGCGAAAATTGTGATCGGGATTATAACATTCGCATCAGACCCGCCTTAGTGACAAATATCATGAGATTTGTCCCCGCTTCTTTCAAAACTGATTGTTGATTCTGTTTCGAGTGATTTTGTCCACCCTCTTGACACATCCTCGAAACGTCGTAAAATTCGCCGCAATGTACAGACATCCCAACCCGAAGCGATTATTGCCTGAACAATTCTTCGGAATGATTGTTTCTACTTTTCGGAAATCAGAGAGTCGCTTTTAGCGGCTCTCTTTTTTATCCCTTGCTTCCCATCTCTCAATGGGACGTGTGCCCGTAGTGTAGTTGGTTGGGGTGAGGGAGAACCCGATACCTGAAACTTGGAACTTGACACCATGATAAAACTTCCCGGATTGATCGACCCCCACGTGCACGTGCGCGAACCTGGACACACCCACAAAGAAGATTGGGATACCGTCACCCAAGCCGCCCTCGCTGGCGGTGTGACAACGATCCTTGCGATGCCCAACACCAAGCCTCCCATCTTCGACGAAGCGACTTTCAACCTTGCACTCGATGCCGCAAAACAAAAAGCACGCTGCGACTACGGTCAATATGTCGGCGCGGGACCAGACAATGCAAACATTCTCCCCGCCCTCGCAGACAAAGCCGCTGGCTTGAAAATGTACCTCGACTCCACCTTCGGTGAACTGCGCCTTGATGACATGACCCTGTGGATGCCACACTTCATCAACTTCCCCAAGTCCGCGCCGATCGTTCTACACTCTGAATCAAGAACCATGGCAGCAGGGATTCTCTTCGCCGCAGTCTATGACCGTCCCGTTCATATTGCGCACATCTCACTGAAAGAAGAAGTCCTCCTCATCAAAGCCGCGAAGGAAAGAGGAATTAAAGTAACGTGCGAGGTTTGTCCGCACCACCTTTTCATGGTTTCGCAGGTGACGAAAGAAGAAAGAGGAAAGAAAATAGAGGGCCGTTCTGAGGTGCGTCCCAGATTGGCAACCCAAGAAGATGTTGACGCCCTATGGGCAAACATGGACATCATCGACTGCTTCGCCACCGACCACGCCCCTCACACCGTCGAAGAAAAAGACTCGGACAATCCTCCGCCTGGATTCCCAGGGTTGGAGACGTTGCTTCCTTTACTGTTGACTGCTGTAAACGAAAAGCGATTGACCATTGACGATATTATTCAGAAATCAGTTATCAATCCGCGCAATATATTCAATATCCCCGAGCAACCTAAAACATGGATCGAAGTGGACGAGACGGCCGAATATGAGATCAAAGCCGCTGACCAATTCACCCGCTGCAACTGGACTCCGTTCGAGGGGTGGAAGGTCAAAGGCAAGGTTAGGAAGGTTGTCCTGCGCGGACAAGTCGCTTTTGAAGATGGGAAGGTTCGAGCTGAAAAAGGATATGGGCAAAATGTTCGAGCATAAATAATGAAGATCGAAACCGAACGGCTTATTCTGCGTGACTTTGTGGAAGACGATTGGGAACGGGTTTTGGAATATCAATCCGACCCGCTGTATTTGCGTTACAACCATCACTGGACTGAGCGGACTCCTGAATCTGCCAAGGAATTTGTCGGTTGGTTTTTAGATAACCAGAAAGAAGAACCTCGCATCAAATTTCAACTGGCGGTGACATTGAAAATCAACAACCTGATGATCGGCAATTGCGGTGTTCGTATAAATAAAGTCAACGCGCTTGAAGCAGACATTGGCTATGAATTGGATCCCAAGCATTGGAATCATGGGTATGCCACAGAAGCTGCACACGCCGTCATGGATTTCGGCTTCAGCCATTTCGACGTACACCGTATCTGGGCAGAATGTATCGCAGAAAACACAGGTTCAGCACATGTGCTGGAAAAGTTGGGGATGAAACAGGAAGGACATTTCCGAGAAAATAAATTCTTCAAAGAACGCTGGTGGGATACTTTGATATACGGCATTCTTGTTGATGAATGGGAAGCACATAAAAAGAGATATCCTATTATTACAGCGCAAGGTTGCGAGTAAAAACAGGTTAACTTGAGATAAAGAAGGCATGGTATCTTTCTCCAATCACGACCAAGTGAAAAGGAGAGGAAGAACACCATGCCAAGAGAAATTGTAACCGAAACGAGTCGAGGAAAGCCGTCGGGTCGAGCCAAAAAGTTGAGTGGTAA
>DATDAG010000221.1:0-14068 GCA_036525495.1 Anaerolineales bacterium | reverse complement strand
CGGCTTGCTTAATGGAAAAACTTCCCTCAGTATTGAAGTGAGGGAAGTTTTGTTTAACGGAGCCAGCTATTGGCTGGAGCGAAGCGATTTGTCTTATGAGGCTGCAAGCCCTCTGGCAGGTCTCGTCAACACGTTGCTGGCAGCTGAGAGGGGCGAAGTTCCATTATGACGAGTCAGACGGTTGATGTGCGCGACCAGGATGCGGCTGGGAGTAGGTTTGGTTAAGTAGTCATCCGCGCCCGCATCGAGGACGCTCGCAACCATGGACGGGTCGTTCAATGCTGAAAGTACAATGATGGGAACCTGGCTGAAGGAACGGACTTCCTTGCAGATCTCCCAGCCGTCCATCTCAGGCATCATCAAATCCAGGATCACGAGGTCGAAAGTTTCATCACGGATTAAGCCCAAACCTTCAGTGCTGTTATTCGTGGCGCGAACATCGAAGCCATGTGATTTTAAGAGTACAGACAGAAGGTCTGTTACTGCGGTGTCATCGTCAATTAAAATGATCTTTGTTAGTGTCATAATATGTTTCCTATATGTGTGCCAATTATCCCCCATTTAAGCGAGTTTGTACTTTGCAGGGTGTTAACAGAAAGCCAACGGGCAGGAAGGATAATTCTCTGACAAATGGTCATAAAAAACATCACTTTTGTCGCAAACCCTTTGTGGTAAACTTCACACAATATGTCGTAATTCTTATCCTTTTATGGAGGGCCCTATGGCTAAAAAATCCTTATCGAAAAAGACAGTTAAGAAGACAGATGTAAAAAAGACTGCCTCGAAGAAGTGGGTATACCTGTTCGAAGAGGTGAAGTCCGCGGAAAAGTATTCAGGTTCATGGGAAGGTGTCCGCTCGTTGCTTGGCGGCAAAGGCTCCGGGCTGGCAGATATGACCCGCGCAGGCGTTCCCGTACCTCCCGGTTTTACTGTTACAACGGAGGCATGTAACGAGTTCCGTAAAGCAGGCAAATTCCCCAAGGGACAGTGGGAACAGCAGGTTGCCGCGATAAAAACCGTTGAAAAACGCACCGGCAAGAAGTTCGGTGATCCGTTCAATCCCCTGCTTGTATCCTGCCGCTCAGGCGCAAAGTTCTCGATGCCCGGCATGATGAACACCGTACTGAACATCGGTTTGAACGATGTGGTCGTGGAAGGGATGATCGAAACGACTGGCAATGCCCGCTTCGTTTGGGACCTGTACCGGCGTCTCGTCGAGATGTTTGGTACAACCGTTTTCAATCTCGACGACGAAGTCTTCGAACATCCAATGGCTGAATACAAAGCAGGCAAGGGTTACAAAGTGGACACTGAGATGACTGCCGACGACTGGAAGGCTTTGGTTTCCACTTTCAAGGCAGTTTTCAAGAAACATGTCGGTTTCGACTTCCCGCAGGATGTTTATAAACAACTCGAACTGGCGACCAAAGCCGTATTTGAATCATGGAATGGCAAGCGCGCTGTGGACTACCGCAAAGCCACCAACATCTCCGACAACCTGGGAACTGCCGTCAACATCCAGACCATGGTCTTTGGTAATACTGGCGACGACTCCGGCACAGGCGTAGCGTTCACGCGTGATCCATCCACAGGCGAGAAAAAGATGCTGGGTGAATATCTCCTGAACGCGCAAGGCGAGGATGTAGTGGCGGGCATTCGCAATGCACAACCCATCGAAAAACTTGCAAATGATATGCCGAAAGCCTATAAGGACTTCATGGATATCACCAAGAAACTCGAAAAACACTACACGGAGATGCAGGATGTCGAGTTCACCATTGAGCGCGGCAAACTGTGGATGCTCCAAACCCGCAACGGAAAGCGCACAGCCAAAGCCACAGTAAAAATCGCGGTGGATATGGCGAATGAAAAACTCATCACGAAGGAAGAAGCTATCCTGCGCGTCACACCAGAAAATGTGGATGCGCTACTGCATCCGCAATTCGAAGACGCCGCGATGTTGAAGGCTGAAAGCAACGGTTCCTTCTTCGCAAAAGGCGTGAACGCATCGCCCGGGGCGGCAGTCGGACAGGTCTACTTTGATGCAGATACCGCCGAGAAAATGGCGAAGGAAGCAAAACAGAACACGATCATGGTGCGTCCGTTCACCAAGCCGGATGACGTTCACGGCATGATCGCCTCACAGGGAGTACTCACCAGCGAAGGCGGAGCTACGTCTCATGCGGCGGTTGTCGCCCGGCAGTTCGGTATCCCGTGTGTGGTCGGCGCTTCGGCGATCAAGATCGATCTCGAAAAGCGACAGATGACAGCCGGGGAGGTCACTGTCAAAGAGGGCGAATGGATTTCGGTGGACGGCAACACCGGCAAGGTATTCAAAGGAAAAATTCCAACAACATCCCCGTCACTCGAAGAACAAACCGACCTGCTCACCCTCTTGAAATGGGCGGATAATATTTGCGCCCGCAAGGATATTCGCAAAGCGCCCAAGGGATGGCCCACACGCGGCTTGCAGGTTTGGGCAAATGCGGATTATCCCAAGGACGCGCGCCGCGCCCGTTCGTATGGCGCTGTGGGCATCGGTCTTTGCCGGACCGAGCACATGTTCTTTGAACCCGAGCGCTTACCCATCGTTCAGGACATGATCCTCTCAGAAACCAGTGAAGGGCGCACCGACGCGCTCAATAAATTGCTTCCATACCAGCGCAGCGACTTCGACGGTCTCTTCGAGGCGATGGATGGCTACCCGGTCATTATCCGCCTGATTGACCCGCCCCTGCATGAGTTCATGCCCGACGAAGAGAAACTCCTCGAAGAAGTCATCACGATGCGCGTCAAAGGCGAGACGGATGGTTTGAAGGATAAAGAAGACCTGCTCGTTGCCATCAAGGGAATGCACGAGTCGAACCCGATGATGGGTTTGCGCGGCGTCCGATTGAGCATTGCCATGCCTGAGATCGTGGAGATGCAGGTGCGCGCCATCTTTGAAGCCGCCGCGGACTGCACGCTGCGCGGCATCAAGGTCAAGCCCGAGGTAATGATCCCGCTGACCGGCACGGTCAAGGAACTGGAATGGATCCAGCCGAGGCTTGAGCGCATTGCCAAGTCTGTCATGGAGGACAAGAAGGTCAAGTTTGCCTATAAGTTCGGCACGATGATCGAGATCCCGCGCGCGGCTGTGACAGCAGAAGAAGTTGCCACGCGCGCCGAATTCTTCTCCTTCGGCACGAACGACCTCACCCAGATGACCTATGGCTACTCACGCGATGACGCCGAGCGCAACTTCCTGATCACCTACCAGGAACAGGGAGTACTCGATACGAATCCCTTCCAGACGATTGACCGGGGAGGTGTTGGCAAACTGATGGAATGGGCGATCACGGAAGGACGCAAGACCCGCCCGAACCTTGAAGTGGGCATCTGCGGCGAACACGGCGGCGATCCCAACTCCATCGAGTGGTGTCACATGATCGGAAACAACTATGTTTCCTGCTCGCCGTTCCGGGTGCCGATCGCGCGTCTCGCTGCGGCACATGCAGCCTTGAAACACAGCGGGAAGAGCATAGCGGAAGACAAATAAGAGTCAGTCATTGCTTCGTCGCCTTATGGGCTCCTCGCAAAGACAAGCAAAACGGGACACGCTTCAAGCGTGTCCCGTTTTTATGAGACGGAATCAACCATCGGGGCGGCGCGAAGCGTTTTTCCATTATCTGATATTCATATCTTTCCCGCCACGTAATCCAGCACGTCAATTTTTGTCAGGATGCCGATCGGTCTGCTATTCTCCACAACGATCAAGGCAAGCCCGGATTTGAGGGAGTGCATGGCTTCTTCGAGTGAAGTTTCCGAGGGGAAGACCGCGCTGGCATTTTGCACAAGCGGGTCAATAGGCTCGTCCTGCGTATGCTGGTGTTCTTCGAGCATGTGGTTGAGCAGGTCAACCTCTTCGATCAAGCCGACCAGAGCGCCGTCCGCACCGACCACGGGCATTTGCGAGATGCCATGTTCGTGCATCGCCGAGACAACCTTGCGGATCGGGTCGCCAAGTTTTGCCATGTATAAAGTTTTGTCGGGTTTTGCGATCAACAGGTCGCCAAGAGCAGTTTCGCCGAACTCCATCGAAAGGAAGCCGAACTCGCGCATCCATTTATCGTCATAGAATTTGGAAAGATAGCGCGAGCCAGAATCAGGGAGGATGACCACGGGCAAACGATTCGCGGGCAATTTGCGGCAATACTTAAGCGCGCCCGCAATTGCAGAGCCCGAGGACCCCCCCGCAAAAATGCCCTCCTGTCGCACAAGTTGACGCGCCCACAAAAACGACTCACGGTCACCCGCCCGTTCGATGGCATCCACAACCGTAATGTCCATTGCTGAAGGCAAAAAGTCCTCACCGATTCCCTCCACTTTATAGGTCTTGGGATATGCGCCATCGGGAATCTTGCCCTTGTTTTGCCAGATTTCTGTAAGAATAGAACCTTCAATATCAATTCCCACAATTTGGATGTTTGGATTCCTGGATTTTAGATAACGCCCCACACCAGAAATCGTCCCGCCTGTGCCGATTCCGATGATGACATCGGTCAGACGCCCATCGGTCTGTTCCCACAACTCAGGACCTGTCGTCAACTCATGTGTCTTTGGGTTGTCGGGGTTGTGGTACTGGTTGGCGAGAATCGCATTGGGAGTTTCACGCGCAAACTTTTTCGCGACTTCATAGTAGGAACGCGGGTCTTCGGGACCCACTGCAGTTGGAGTAATGACGACCTTCGCTCCATAAGCGCGCAACAACAGGATCTTTTCATTACTCATTTTATCGGGCATGACAAAGATGGTGTTGTATCCTTTGAGCGCCGCGGCAATCGCGAGACCAACACCCGTATTCCCACTCGTGGCTTCGACGATTGTCCCACCCGGTTTCAGTTCGCCACGCTTTTCCGCCTGCTCGATGATGAACGCCCCCACCCGGTCCTTGACCGAACCGCCCGGGTTCATCAACTCCAATTTTGCATAAAGCGGACAAGGCAGGTCGCGCCCGATCCGTCTCAACCGCACAAGCGGTGTATTCCCCATCGCTCCCAGGACATTATCGTAGACGCGCTTTTCTGATGATACTGGTAATGTCATTCTCTCTCCTTTGGTGAAGTAGGGCTATTTTACCGTACCCATCAAAAAGACCTCCGGGTTTATCAAAACTCGGAGGTCTCATTTCCTCAATACAACGGCAAACTCGTATCCACTTCCTTTGCCCAGGCGTTGATTCCGCCTTTGAGGTTTTTGACTTTCTTGAAGCCGGCGCTTGCGAGCAACTCCAAACCACGTGCAGAGCGACTGCCGGATTTACAAAAGATCACCATTTCGTCAGCAGAATCCAATTCAGAGAGGCGGGCGGCTAATTGCCCAAGGGGAATGTTGACCGCGTTCGGCAACGCCGAAATCTCAAGTTCGTGCGGTTCGCGGACGTCCAACAATTTGAGATGGTTCACCTTCACGCGCTCGGAGAGTTCGGGAGCGGTGATATCCAATCCCTCGCCGGCAGAGCCTTCATCATGGTCATGGCTGGGAACGCCACAAAACTCTTCGTAATCGATCAACTCTCTGATGTCGGCGTTCGGTCCGCACACACGGCAGTTGGGATTCTTCTTGAGTTTGACGAAATCGAACGACATGTCGAGTGCGTTGAAGAGCAGGAGTCTCCCGATCATTGGGTCGCCAATTCCGAGCAACATCTTCAGCCCTTCAGTGGCTTGCAAGGTTCCAATTGTGCCGGGTAACACACCCAACACCCCGCCCTCCGCGCACGAGGGGACGAGCCCTGGCGGGGGCGGTTCGGGGAAGAGACAGCGGTAGCACGGTCCCTCATTCGCATAGAACACGCTAACCTGCCCGTCAAAGCGATAAATCGAGGCATACACATTCGGTTTACCGAGGAAGACCGCCACGTCGTTGGTGAGATAACGCGTCGGGAAGTTATCGGTTCCGTCGAGGATCAGGTCATAGTCACGCGCGATGTGGAGCGCGTTTTCAGAGGTATATGGCTCGTTGTATACATCCACTTGAATGCCGGGATTTAAATCCAGCAGTTTGGCTTTCGCGCTGTCCACTTTGAGCTTGCCGACAGTGGAAGTCCCATGAATGACCTGCCGCTGGAGGTTGGACGAGTCAACTACATCGTAGTCCACAAGTCCGATGCGACCGACACCAGCCGCGGCAAGATACAGCGCAACTGGTGAGCCGAGTCCGCCGGTGCCGACGATAAGCACAGACGAGTTTTTGAGTTTGCGCTGACCTTCAAGCCCGACCTCAGGGATCAAAAGGTGACGTGAGTAGCGAAGGATTTCTTCGTGGGAAAGTTCGGGTAACATTTCAGCCTCCCGCAATGGACGGAATGAGAACGAGTTTTTCCCCGTCCTTGACCGGTGTTTCCACCCCCTGCAAGTCCTTGATATTGTTCTCGCCAAGGAATAAATTGACGAACGGACGCAGTTCGCCGCTCTCGTTGAACAGGTGCGGCTTGATGGTTGGATATTGGGTTGTAAGGTCTGCCAGCGCTTCGGCAACATTCGAACCGCTGACGCTTACCTCGCTTTTCCCGCCGGTGTATGTACGCAACGGGGTTGGGATTCTCAAAATGGTCATAAATTAATTGTACTCTTTCTGTTTTGAATTTGTTTAATTCGATTTCAAACGGCACGCGCGTCAAATAACCTTTACTGTCTCTTCGTCATACCCTGACCGATCTTCCAGCAACCTCCACGAACGGTGACTGACCGCCCTGCCTTCATTCACACGCGTGATAACGTAAGAAAAGAACGGTTGCGCCCATTCACGGTCATATTCGGATGGTACATTCGGGCAGTCGGGATGGGAATGGAAGACCCCGATCAAATCCACGCCCAACTCTGCCGCCTTCATCTCAGCCTTTATATAATCCTCGGGCGTGATCAAAAAACGATTGTGGCGCGCTTCGTCTTCGCGCGCATTCGGTAGGGCAAATATCTCTTTTACTTCGCCCTCGCAGCCCAACAAAAAGCCCGCACCCTCTTCTGGATATGCACTCTCAACATGGGTGTTGATCTGCTCAAGCAGTTGTTTCGATATAGCTAACACTCCCTCACCCTAACCCTCTCCCTGAGGGAGAGGGGACTCCCACAAGGATTTATCGCTCAGATATTTGTAGCCTGCATCAGGGAAGACCGTTACAACGACACCTTCTCTCAATTCACTGGCTACACGTAGCGCAGCAATAGCCGCCGCGCCGGATGAAATCCCAACGAACAGACCTTCTTCGCGTGCCAGTCTCTTCATCATCTCATGCGCCGCCTCGGTCTGGACCTCGAGATTGCTCCCCGCCAGAGACTCATCGTAAATCCCCGGTTGGATCGCACTAGGCATGTGCTTAAGTCCTTCGAGACCGTGGAATGGCGCATCCGGCTGAAAGGAAATATTCTTCACGTTCGGCAGTTGGTCGCGCAGATAACGCCCCGTGCCTGTCAAAGTACCTGATGTACCAAGACCCGCGACGAAATGAGTGACCTGTCCGTTCGTTTGATGGACGATCTCCGGTCCTGTGGACCGGTAATGTGCCTCCCAGTTCGCCGGGTTGTTGTATTGATCTGCATACCAATACAGATCCGGTTGTTCCCTGGCAAGTTCACGCGCCCTGAGGATCGCGCCATCCGACCCCTCGAGTGGGTCAGACAGCACCACCTCCGCGCCCAATGCCTTGAGAATGGACATCCGCTCAGGGCTGGCATTGGCAGGGATGACGATGGTGACCGGGATTCCCAATGCCGCGCCGAACGTGGCATACGAGATTCCCATGTTGCCAGAGGTGGAGTCGAGCAGGCGCTTACCTTTCCCCAGATCACCATTCGCGAGCGCGGTCTGGATGATATTGAGCGCAGGTCTGTCCTTGACTGAGCCGCCCGGGTTGAACCATTCAGCCTTGGCAAAGACTTTTACACGCGGGGACAAGTTCCGGCTGAGTCTGCGAAGTGGGAGAAGAGGCGTGTTTCCCACGTAAGACGCGAGACCGTCCAGGTGGGTAGTTTGTAAGTCGGTAATTTTATAGTCAAGTAAAGCCATATCGTCCTTAATTCAAGACAGTCAACGGGTAAACAAAAAGACGGCGGACATGCGCCACACACGTTGCAATGTTTAGCACGCGGGGTTGGTCCAACCGTCTGATAATCCGTTGACTGTCTCGAAGAGAAAGTATCTCAGGCGGTGGTTACAAGCCCCGCCGTAGACACGAGCAATAGTTAATAATCATGGTCATGTTCATAAGATGACGGCAATTTTATTTATCTTACCGATATTGTCAAGTTAAAAATTCCCTCCTGCCGCTGCCATCAGAATGCGGACAACATCCTTTTCACCCACTTCAGTCTCAATTCCATTTAACTCTTTCACATGGACATCGTTTACAAACAGGTTGATATGGCTGCGTAAACCACCGTTCCCGTCAAACACATGGAACTTGAGTTGTGGATATTTTTCCACCGCACTTTGAACAGCCGCCAAGGCAGTGGAACCAGAGACATGAAATTGGGCTTGTTTATCAGTGTAATAACTGATGACGCTTGAAACGCGGATGATCGGCATGACACAATTTTACCCAACAAAAGAGACTTCGACCAAAAGCCGAAGTCTCTTTAATATTTCGCAATACAAGGAATGGCTATTCTTCCTTCTTCGCTTCCATTTCCTTCTTGTGCGCTTCGATGATCTGGCCTGCTATATGCGTCGGCACCACATCATAGTGATCGAACTCCATCGTGAAGTAGCCGCGCCCTCCTGTGATCGAACGGACTTGCGTCGTGTAGCGGAGCATTTCAGCCATCGGAACGTGCGCAATAACGATGGTACTTCCTCGCTCGGCTTCGGTCCCTTGCACGCGTCCGCGGCGGGTGTTGAGGTCACTCATCACATCGCCCATGTTCGCATCCGGGACGATCACACGGACGTTCATGATCGGCTCGAACAACACGGGACCCGCATCCTGAACCGCCAGTTTGAACGCTTCGCGTCCTGCAATTTCGAACGCCACAGGCTTCGAATCGACTTCATGCTCCTTGCCGTCATACACAATGACCTTTACGTTGCTCATCGGATAACCTGCGAACGCGCCGCGCTCCATCGTGGCTTTAATTCCCTTTTCGATGGGTGCCAGATACGATTTGGACAGGTTCATTCCAACCAATTCATCAGTAAATTCAAAGTCCGCGTCAGGGAGCGGCTCGATGCGAAGATGCACCTCGCCGAACTGACCCGCGCCACCCGTCTGCTTTTTGTGGCGATATTGAGCAGACGACTTTCTGGTGATACCCTCCCTGTACGGTATCTTCGGTTCGTGGGTATTAAGCCCAACCTGGAATTTTGTCTGTGCGCGATGGATGGCAACGTCAATGTGCTGGTCGCCCATGCCTTGAAGGACTGTCTCGTGGGTGATCGGGTCGTTCGTCCATGAAAGGGTCATATCTTCTTCGCACAGACGCGTAAGGGTCGCTGAGGTTTTCGCGGCATCCGCCTGGGTCTTGGGAGTAATCGCCACACGATACAACGCGGCAGGATATTTCGGAGGCGTGACCGTAAGAGGATGTCCCTTGTCACAGAATGTATCGCCTGTTACCGTCGCATTCAGTTTGGAGACGACTGCAATATCTCCCGCATGAACAACCTTGGTTGGAATACCTTCCTTCCCGCGTTGGAAGTGCAAACCGGACATGCGCTCGTCCGCTTCCTTGGTTTGGTTCCAGACATGCGAATCAGCCTCGACCGTTCCTGAGAGGACACGGAAATACGTCATCTTGCCGACGAATGGATCGGCTGTCGTCTTCCACACATAAGCCGCCAACGGACTGGAGTTAGAAGGCTTCAATTCCTCTTCGCCATCCTTGCCTTGCGCAACGCGCTTCGGTCCATGTACCGGGGACGGAAGCAGGTCAATGATGTCGTTCAGCAATGCAATCGAACCGATCTCGCGCCCGCCTGCCGCACAAAAGATCGGCACAAATTCTCCAGCATAGACAACATCTTCAAGACCGCGAATCATCTCCTCGTCCGTAAGAGAACCGTTCTCGAGATATTTTTCCATTAATGCGTCTTCGCCCTCCGCCGCATCTTCCACCATCTCGAAGTGCGCGGCTTTTGCCGCTTCCTTCAGATCATCGGGAATCTCGGCGGTCTCCTTGCCGTTGCCCATATAAGCCTTCATGCCGATGATATCCACAACGCCTTTGAAATCCTGCTTCTCGCCGATCGGAATGTGGACTTTGACCACGCGCTTCCCATGCCTCTGAACAAATTCTTCAACCTCTGCATATACCTTTGCGTAATCGGCATTATCGCGATCCATTTTATTGATCAGAATCATACGCGGCAGATTGAATTCATCGGCATAACGCCAAGCCATCTCGGTACCCACTTCGATACCGGCTACTGCATCCACTAAAATGATCGCGCCGTCAGCCACACTCAGGGCGGATACCATCTCACCCACGAAATCTGTGTAGCCCGGCGCGTCGATGATGTTGATCTTATGGTTGCGATGTTCAACAGGTATTAAGCTCGAATACAGTGAGATATTTCGACGCTGTTCCTCCTCGTCGTAGTCTGAAACCGTCGTTCCGTCCTCAACCTTTCCCAACCTTGTCGTAGCCCCCGTTGCATGTAAAAATGCCTCCGCAAGCATCGTCTTGCCCGCGCCTCCATGCGAGACCAGCGCGACGTTACGGATAAACTCGGTGGTATACTCTTTCATGATAAGCCCTTCCTGGGTATTGAGATATTTAGCAAGTCGAGTGATTGTAAAAGAACTCATTTGAATTGTCAAAGTGACAACCATCTTTATTTTGACGTGACTGCCCGAGCACCCTGATCCAATACATCACATGTTCCGCCGCCTGATCTTCAGCCTTTGGTATTTTCGCATACCGCCTTGGGACAGCGGTATCTCCCCACCCGAACTTATCGAATTCATACAGACTCATCACGCAGGCAAAGCCATAGACCTCGGTTGCGGCACAGGTAAAAATGTCATCACATTGGCGAAGGCAGGCTGGCGGGTCACCGGCATAGACTTTGCGCCACGCGCCATCCGTATCGCCAAAAACAAACTCAAGGGGGAGAGCATCGAAGCTGACCTCCATGTAGGTGATGTGACCAAACTCAAGGGCATCACCGGGCATTACGACCTCGCCCTCGACATCGGATGTTTTCACAGCCTTCCCCATTCACGCAAACTGGATTATATAGATCAACTGGACCGAATCCTCGCCCCCGGCGGATTCTGGCTTTTATACAGTTTTCTCAGCCCAGGCACGCTTCAATCTTCGCCCGGGCTTGCCGAGGTGGAAATTGACCTGATCTCCTCCCGGTTCCCCCTCCGCTCCCGCCAAAACGGATTCGACAAACGCGAGAGACCCTCGGCGTGGTTCGTGTTCCAAAAAACCTGATAAACCCTTTGTGTTCCTTCGTTCCCTTCGTGGTAATAAGATGAACTCACTTGAAACCCAAATCCTCTCCGAAACCCTTATTTACGAGCTGACCAAAGCCTTTGCATTCCCTCAAACTGAACGCGCAAAACACTGGATACGGCTCATTTTCGGCAAAGCCGCCCGCGCCGCCGCAGAATTTGGAATCGGGCTGGACCGCGCAGTCGCCGAAGGAGGCATCGCAAATGGAGCGCGATGGGCATTACCGCACTTCGTCAAATCTCATGATGCACGCGGTATGGAAAATATCCCGCCCAGCGGACCGCTCGTCATCGCGGCAAACCACCCGGCTTCCATCGATTCGATTGTCATCTCCGCCCATGTTCCGCGCCGTGACTACAAGGTTATCATCGGCGATATCCCCTTCTTTGAACATCTGCCCCGCGTCAGCGAATACGCCATTTACGCCCCCGACCCAACGAACATTGCGGGACGCATGCAGGTCGTCCGTGAATCGATCCGCCACCTCCAGTCTGGCGGCGCGCTCCTCATCTTCCCGCGCGGCGGTATCGAACCTGACCCTGAATTCATGCCAAAGCCTGACAGCGAATTCCAACACTGGTCGCGCAGTCTTGAGATTTTCCTGAACCGCGTCCCCGGGCTTCAAATCCTTGTCACCATCGCAAGCGGAGTGATTTCACCATCCGCCTATCACCATCCCATCACCTGGTTTCGCAAACACAGACCGGATAAACAACGGCTGGCTTTTCTCTATCAACTCGCACGCCAAATGCTCGCGGGCAGGGAACTTTTCGGTCTAACCCCACGCGTCACATTCGGCGAAGCGATCCATGGGCAAAAACATGAACACATGTTGTCTGAGATCGAGGATGCCGCGTGCCGCATCCTTCAAAGCCACATGTCATGGACGCGCGCATGAATGCAGTCGCCTCCTTCTGGACACAATTAGCAGAAGCGAATAAGCAAAGAGCCGGACACAGAATCAGGCTGTCCTTCTTCTAATCAGCAGGCGCTCCATTCCGTGCTGCGATCTGTTCGCGGGTTTCGGCATGCGATTCGCGGGTAAGCGGATAATACACGGCAAACAGGATGCCCCCCAACAAGAACAGGGACGCAACCGGTCCGATAAGGATGCGAATCGCCCAAACCGCCGATTCAGGTTGCTGGAGGGAATTGGACACATATCCGCTCCATCCCAATACCAGTGCTGTCATCGGGATCGAAATCGAAGAAGCCATCTTGCGGAGCAAGGTCACCAACGCATAATACACCCCTTCATGGCGCGCGCCTGATTCCAACTCGTCCACTTCCACCGCGTCTGGGATCATCGCCCATGTCAACACATGGACGCCAGACACGCCGATCCCGGCAAGGGAGGCAAGCGTGATCGTCATCGGCAGACCGAGGGATGGGTCGAGGAAGATCAGCGTGACCATGACAACGGAAAGAAACAACATGCCGTAAATGTAGGACTTCCGCTTGTCCGTTCTTTCAGATGCCCACACCCAAAACGGCAGGACAAAGATCGCCGTGATGAAGACCGCTCCCGCCACGATATCCGATTCGGCTTCGAGATTCATCCGATATTTCAGGAAGAGCAGTAACATATTCTGGATGATCTCGATGGCTGTCCAAGTGAACAGGAAGATGCCCGCCGCGAACCAAAACGGATGGTTGCCTCGCACTGCATTAAACTGTTCCCTCAGCCCGGGCTGGGGTTGAATTGCGTATTCCTCCTTTTCGCGCGTCCCAAAGAAGGTTATAAGAAGCGGGAGCGCACTGACAACCCCGAAGATCATTCCCGTCATGAAAACCCGGTCTGCGGTTTCGGGTTGGAGGGTTCCGATGATCATCAACGGCACAACAAAAGCGACCAGACCACCTGCGAGGGAAAATGCCATACGATAACTGGTCAGGGACGTGCGCTCATCGTAGTCCTGGGTCAACTCGGGCGTCAGTGCAACATATGGCATGGAGACGATCGTCACCATGGCGTCGTAAAGGAAGTATGCAAAGGCATAATACGCCACAAGCGCCCATTGATCCTCGAATGGAGGGCGATACCACATCATTGCAAACGCCGCCCCAAAAGGGATAAAACCAAAGAGCAAATACGGACGGCGGCGTCCCCAGCGCGTACGGGTGCGATCTGCAATGTAGCCTACGATCGGGTCGTTGATGTAATCCCATGATTTACCGATGAAGATCGCGAGCGCAGCTTTGGCAGGTTCGAGTCCAACCACATCCAACAGGAAGATGAGAAACAAGACTCCAAGCGTGGTATCGGTCAGGCTAAAGCCGGTATCCCCCACTCCGTAGGCAAGTTTGGTAAGTGGGGAAAGTTTTTTGTCGACGTTATTCATGGTACACCTTTCATAAGGTGAGATTCAGAATCATTAACCCGCATCAACAGAATACGTTCCAGTGAGAATTGCATACATTGAAACAACCACCCAGGCGTCCGGGTCCTTGGTAACAATATTTGTATTTCCAGACAAAACAGGGAGTGATGTAATCATCAGATAAAGGGCGAACACTACGAGTTACCCAAGCCAGATGCGCTTGGCAAATTCATTGGGAGACAAGCCCGGGAGAGGCAATCCCTGATGCGGTCGGTCGTTGTATTCCAACAAAAACATTTGCAGAAACTC
>DATDAG010000220.1:0-10059 GCA_036525495.1 Anaerolineales bacterium | reverse complement strand
GGACTCTTCGCCTTTATCTTGACGGGAATCGGCTACTGGCCCAACGTCATCAGCCGCGTTGGACTTCGCTTCCCGCTCTATCCTCTCTTCGTCGCGCCCACGCTCTTTTTCCTGATCCGAGGCTTGCGGACGCGGAACCGAAATGATTTCCTCCTCTCTGGCCTCTTTCTGGGGCTCGGCTTGCATGGCTACAGTCCCATGCGGATCGTGCCGTTCGTTGTCATTGCCGCGTTCGTTTTATATTGGTTGCACTCGCAATCGAAAGGCGCTCGCAACGGTTCGGTTGTCTGGCTGGCATTGCTTGGGTTGACAGCGCTGGTTCTATTCCTGCCGTTGTTGCGCTATTGGAGCGATCACCCGGCAGAGTTCGGTTTCCGCGCCTTCTCGCGCTTGAGTGGAACAGAACAGGCGCTCCCGGGTCCTGCGTACCAGATATTCTTTTCAAATGTTTGGAATGCGCTCAGAATGTTCAACTTCGACAACGGCGAGATATGGGTGCATTCCATCCCCCACCGCCCGGCTTTGGATGTGGTCACTGCCGCGTTGTTTGCGCTTGGTGTTATTTTGGTACTGGTTCGCTATATCCGCCATCGACACTGGCTCGATCTGTTCCTGCTGGTATCCATCCCTTTGTTGCAGTTACCGTCCACGCTTTCGCTGGCGTTTCCGGGCGAGAATCCCGCTTTGAACCGTGCGGGAGCGGCGTACATCCCGGCGTTCATCATCGGGGCGATGGCGCTCGATGGTCTCCTCACCAGTTTGAGGGGCGGAAGGACGCGGGTCATTATCGCATGGATTCTGACGGCGGTTCTATTGCTTTTGTCCACATCCCAAAACTATGACCTGGTCTTCAATCAATATGCTGGCTCGTTCAGGCAGGGGTCATGGAACTCGTCCGACATGGGCGGTGTGATCCGCGAGTTCGAGCAAACCTACGGCAGGACAGACACAGTTTGGATCGTACCGTACCCTCATTGGGTGGATACGCGCCTGCCTGCGGTATGGGCGGGCATCCCGAACCGCGATATGGCGATGTGGCGCGATAACCTGCCATCCACGTTAGAATTGACGGGACCGAAGTTGTACATGGTACGCGCGAATTTGGAGAGCCCCGAGTTCAACGATGTGGAGACGTTGGATGTGTTGAGAACGCTCTACCCGAATGGTCAACAACGATTGTTCGACTCGGATGTTCCGGGGCACGGTTTTTGGATGTATTTTGTGCCTCAATAGTAACCCGGTGGTTGAGTAGGGCTGAGCGTTCGTTGCGAAGCCTGCATCGAAACCACCTGTTCGAGAAATAATCCAAATAACAACAAGAGTACATTGCTTACTTGCTGGTTTCGATACCTTCGTACTCAACCAGCGGATATACTGATAAATGAATCGCCAAAAACACTCCTGGATTTACGACTTTTTCTTTCTGCTGGTCTTTATTCTGGCGGGCTATTTGCGTTTGACAGGCGTCGATTGGGGCGAGGGACAGCACCAGCATCCCGACGAGAACCATTTCACCAGTGTGCTCGATAACCTGCGGGCGCACAAATGCGTGGACGAATCCATCCCTGTGGACACCTGCTCCGAGGAACAAAAACGCTGGCTAAGCCTTGGAGATTACCTCGATAGCGATACATCAACGCTTAATCAATACAATCGCGGGTTCGGCTCCTACGTGTATGGCAACCTGCCAATGACCATCGTCCGCGTGGCGGCAGAGGCGACAAACCAGACGAATATGAAGTTTTTTGCCCGTCAATCCTCTGCAATGGCAGATTTGCTGGCAATTTTCCTCCTTTATTTGGTTGTTTCCCGCATGTATGGGCGCAAAGTCGGGCTTCTCGCTTCCTTATTTTCTGCACTGACCGTGATGCAGATACAGCAATCGCATTTCTTCACAGTGGATTTGTTCGTTAATATGTTCGCGTTGCTAGCGATCTATTTCGCTGTGGAGATCGTCAACCGTCAATCCAATTTTGTAAATCGTAAATCTCTAATCTCCAATCCTCTATTCCTCTTAAGCCTCGGTTTCGGCATCGCCTTTGGCATGGCACTGGCATCCAAGGTCAATATCTACCCGCTGGTGGTTTTATTGCCGGGGGCGTTTGCCTTGCGTTACTTTATTGCAGACCGTAAAGAACTGACCGCAGACGAAAGACCGCAGACCGCGACTGAAGAAGAGCCGTCAGAGATCAATCGTCAGCGGTCACCAATTTCCAATTATTACTTACTCATCGCCGCATCACTCATCATCGGCGGACTTGCCGCCATCCTCTCCTTCCGTCTCTTCCAACCGTATGCCTTCGATGGCATCCTTCCCAGCGAACAATGGGTCGCCAATATTCAGGAACAACGCCTCCAGGCAAAGGGCGACGCCGACCTGCCATGGAATCTCCAATGGGCACGGCGCTCGCATCTGTATTCGTTCATCAACCTGACCACCTGGGGGCTTGGTCTTCCGCTCGGCATCCTCGCGTGGATTGGTTTCCTCTACATGGGTTGGCGCATTCTCAAAGGCGAATGGCGTCACGCGCTCCTCTGGGGATGGACAGCCGCCTACTTCATCTGGCAGTCGCTTCAATTCAACCCGACCATGCGCTACCAACTGCCGATCTACCCGATGTTCGCGATGTTGGCGGCGTGGGTGGTTTTTGAGTTGGCAAAACCCAGCCAGACTATTGGCGATAGACCGTCAACCGCGGTCAGCCGTCTGCGATCATTCGGTGCAATCACAATTGGTCTCGTGGTCGTTGCCCTCACTACCGTCTGGGCATTCGCCTTCCAAAGCATTTACCTCCGCGACGAACCGCGCATCGCCGCCTCGCGCTGGATCTTCCAGAACGTGCCCGGTCCCATCAATGTGCAGATCTTAAAAGTGGGTGATGCAGCTTACAACCAACCCCTGCCGTTCCCTGCAGGCGGATTTATCCAGGCGGGCTTCCCTTATGACACGACCTTCGTGGCGAACAGTGACGGACTGATCGAATCTGTCAAATTGGGATACGCGGGAAACACACTCGCTTCCCCCTCTACCCTCAAACTGTACCTGTCCAATACACCGAATCCCACACCCGAGCAGGCTCTCGCCACCGCTTCCCTAACAGCAGACTTCTCGATGGGCGATGACCTGCGTGGGCAGGAAATTATCCTCAAGTTCGATAAACCGATCCCTGCCGCGCAAGGGCAGCAATATTACCTGCGCTTTGAACTCGACTCAGGCCGGCTGGTCATCCGCGGTTCATCCATCGTCAACGAAACAGACTACGATTATGGACTTCCCTTCCGCATAGACGGTTACGACGCCTTCGGCGGCATCTATCGCGGCGACCTCAACCTGCAAGTCTACTGGGACGACGACGAGATCAAACGCAACCGTTTCGTCACCACCCTTGACGAAGCGGATTACATCTTCATCCCTACCAACCACCAGTACGCGCAGATTACGCGCCTTCCCGAAAGGTATCCGCTCACTACAATGTATTACCGCGAACTGATGGGATGTCCCATCGGAGCGGACATCATCTCTTGCTACCACGAAGCAGAACCGGGAGATTTTCAAGGCAGGCTTGGTTTTGACCTTGTCGCGGTCTTCGAGACCTTCCCAAAACTAGATCTCCCCATCCTCGGTGAAATCGAGATCAACGACCAATACGCCGAAGAAGCCTTCACTTTCTACGACCATCCTAAAGTTTTCATCTTCAAAAAGAACGCGGATTTCAACGCCGACCAGGTCCGCGCCACGCTCAACACGGTCGACCTGAGCAAAGTCGTCCGTCTCACACCGCGTCAGTTCAGTGATTATTCCAGCCTGATTCTTCCCGCAGATACGCTCGCCAAACAACGCGCAGGCGGAACATGGTCTCAACTGTTCGATTACGACTGGATGCAAAGCAAATATCCCATTTTGGGATTGGTCGTCTGGTATCTTTTTATCTTTATTCTTGGGCTGGCTGTTTACCCTGTCATCCACCTCGCCATGCCAGGACTTGGCGATAAAGGCTATCCTCTCAGCCGTGCATTGGGTTTGGTCATCCTCGGCTACCTCTCGTGGATTGGCGGTTCGCTCGGCGTTCCCTATACACGCACAACAATTGGTATTGTCTTTGGTGGAATTCTTCTCATTGGCGCGGTTCTAGGTCATTTACAGCGCGACGAACTCATCGAAGAATGGAAGACAAAACGTAAATATTTTATGATGGTCGAGGGCATCTTCATAGCCTTCTTCGTTATCGATCTGCTCATCCGCATCGGCAACCCCGACCTGTGGCATCCTGCTAAAGGCGGCGAACGCCCCATGGACTTCTCTTATTTCAACGCGGTTATCAAAAGCACATCCTTCCCGCCCTACGATCCCTGGTTTGCGGGCGGCTATATAAACTATTATTACTACGGCTTCGTACTGGTCGGCACGCCTGTCAAACTGCTCGGCATCGTTCCGTCCATTGCGTATAACTTCATCCTGCCGACACTCTTTGCCATCGTCGGCATTTCCGCTTTCTCGATTGGTTGGAATCTGCTCAAGAGTCCCCTCTCCTTACGGGAGAGAGCGGAGGGTGAGGGCAAGTCTTCATCCTTCACAATTCATCCTTCATCCTTTGTCGCCGGTCTCTCCGCCTCCTTCCTCACCATCCTGCTCGGCAACCTCGGCTCGATCCAACTCATCTACAACAAACTACAGCAACTTGGCGCGGCAGGCGCGTTCAGTTGGGAATCGACATTCTTCCAGCGGCTGACATGGGCATTTCAGGGATTGGGGATGACCTTCAAAGGCTCCTCGCTTCTCATTGGACCTGGAGACTGGTACTGGAACCCAAGCCGCGTCGTCCCCCCGGGTCCCGACAACTCGATCACTGAGTTCCCGCTCTTCACATTCCTCTACAGTGACCTGCACGCGCACATGATCGTCATGCCGCTGGCGTTGCTTTCGTTGAGCTGGGCGCTGTCAGTGTTGGCGGCACGCGCAAGGTGGAAAAATCAGGCATCGGCGGGACTGGGAATCGTGGTCGGCGGTCTGATCGTTGGCGCGGCATATCCCACCAATCTATCTGATTCGTACACGTATCTACTCATCTGCATCATTGCACTGGGATATTCCATTTTACGATATTCCGATCTGGTTCTCATCAAACGCGTTGCGCTGGCGGTTGGCGGAGTTGCCGTGTTGTACCTGCTCTCACGCTTCATGTATGAGCCTTATCGCATCTGGTACAGCCAGGCATACAGCGCGCTCGAACCGTGGAAGGGACCTTTCACACCTGTTGCTTCATATCTCACGATGTGGCTGGTGTTCCTGTTCATTATCGTATCCTGGATGGTATGGGAAACCCGCGAGTGGATGAGGCTCACGCCGCTTTCGGCATTGCAGAGACTCAAACCGTATCAATTGCTGATCGAGGGCGCGCTGGTGACATTGGCAATCGTGTTGCTGTTCCTGCAATTCAACCAGTCGGCAACAGACTATGGCGGGATGCACATCGCATGGATCGCGTTTCCGCTTGCGGCATGGGCGGGTGTGTTGTTGCTGAACCCACACCTAGGTGATACAAAACGATTCGTGTTATTTCTCTTTGGAACGGCATTGTTCATCACCATTATTGTTGAAGTATTTACCGTACGCGGCGACATCGGACGGCAGAACACCATCTTCAAGTTCTATTTGCAGTCGTGGCTGATGCTTGCCCCCATTGCAGGCGCTGCACTGGCATGGACTCTGCCTGCCTTCTTCAAGTGGCTTCCGGGCTGGCGCGTCTTCTGGCAGAGTGCGATGATCGTTTTGATCTCAGGCGCGGCAATGTTCACTGTGACCGGCGCGTCCGGCAAAATACGCGACCGCTGGATCGTGGAAGCGCCGCGCTCGCTTGATGCAATGGGATTCATGGAGTATGCCCATTACGACGACTTCGGTCAACGCCTCGATCTGGGCGAGGATTACCGCGCCATCCGCTGGATGCAGGATAATGTGCAAGGCTCACCTGTTCTTGTTGAAGCGAATTGTGTCGAATATCATTGGTGCACGCGCTTTACAATCTATACGGGACTGCCCGGCGTAGTCGGCTGGAACTGGCATCAGCGGCAACAACGCGTTTTTACGTCGGTCCAGGTACAAGGCCGCGTGAACGAAGTCGGCGAGTTCTACAACAACACGGATATTGAATCCGTCCGCAGATTCCTTAGAATATATAATGTAAGATACATCGTTGTCGGTCAACTCGAACGCGCCGCGTATAAACCTGTAGGTATTGCCAAATTCGAGCAATATGATGGCATGTACTGGCGTTCGGTATATCGTGATGGACAAACAGTTATTTACGAATTGATACCATGATTATTCCCTCACCCTGACACCCTCCGGAAAGGAGAGGGGTTGGGGATGAGAGACAGGAGCAACCATGATCTTCCACATTACCACCCGCAAAGATTGGGAAGCCGCACAGACAAAAGGCGAATACATTGTGGAGAGTTTACGCGCCGAAGGTTTCATCCACTGCTCGACGCTCTCGCAGATATTGCCTGTAGCTGAGAAATTCTATAAAGGACAGTCTGGGCTCGTCCTGCTTTTGATCGAACCCACTCTTCTTACATCCGAATTGAAGTGGGAAGCCCCCTCAGGCGGGACGCCACCCTCCGGCGTCCCCGAAGGAGACCCGTTCCCGCACATTTATGGTCCCATCAACCTGGATGCGGTGGTTAACGTGTTGGACTTCATCAAGGACTCGAACGGTGACTGGTCCATGCCTTCCGTATGAATTACGGTCTCAGCATTCGGGCGGCACAGGCAGGCGACGCGTCCTTTGCGTCTTCCATGATATACCTTTCAATGGCCAGCCTGGCTGATCATCTTTTT
Source organism: Anaerolineales bacterium (assembly GCA_036525495.1). Taxonomy (GTDB): domain Bacteria; phylum Chloroflexota; class Anaerolineae; order Anaerolineales; family Villigracilaceae; genus Defluviilinea. The sequence goes on along the minus strand of DATDAG010000220.1, from coordinate 3,218 downwards.
CAACAGAATACGGATTTTATCGAAGCGACGATCGCAAAGTTGTTTGTACGCGATGCAGGCAGGTTCGGCTGCAAACATGCTTATGTTGCTGAATTCGAGAATGAACTCGTCGGGTTGTTGGTCGCATCTCGCGGAGATGAGATAAATCGGTTTAACCTTCTAACAATCCCACATTTGATCGCTGTTCTCGGAGTTGCACAAGCCATCGGTTTTGTCTATCGCACGTTCACATTGCCGGGAGGGAAGGAAGCGGAAGATGACGAGTTCTTCATCAGCAATCTTGGCATCCTCCCTTCCATGCAGGGAAACTCATTCGGCACGAAAATGCTTGTGTACGCGGAAGAACTTGCCCGTGCAAATGATCTGATGAGATGTTCTCTGATCGTGGGGTGGCATAACACTCAGGCGCGGCGTTTGTATGAACGGATCGGCTACCGGATTGTGGAAACTGTTCGGGACGGAAACGAAAATCTTGGGTATTATCGAATGGTCAAGGTCTTATAACGAATGACGGCTCTTATCTCCTGGTACATCCTTATTACATTTCTTGGCTGGCTGACCTTCCCGCTTGCCTATCGTCTCTTCCCTGCGCTGGCAGATCGCGGCTATACACTTTCGCGCGCTTTTGGCCTGCTCGGATGGGGATATATCTTCTGGCTGTTTGCCAATTTCGGTATCGCACAAAACGATATGGGTGGGCTGTTATTGGGGTTGGTTATTTTAGGTGGATTGAGTGCGTGGGCAATTTTCAATCAAGGATCTGAAATCGTAAACTGGCTCAAAGAAAATATCCAATTCATCCTCACTACCGAACTCCTCTTCATTATCGCCTTCGCTTTCATGGCATTTATCCGTGCGAACAACCCGGAGATCACGACAGCGGGCGGTGAAAAATGGATGGAAGTCGCTTTCATCAACGGGGTACTCCAGTCGCTGGTCTTCCCGCCGCACGACCCGTGGCTGTCTGGGTATGCCATCTCGTATTATCACTTTGGTTATATTATGACCGCCATGCTGGCAAAGTTCACGTCCACGCCTGCGCCTGTCGCACACAACCTGATGCTTTCCCTGATCTTCGCCCTGAGCTTCATCGGCTCGTATGGGATTCTGTACAACTTGCTGGAAGTGCGTCAAAAATCAAAGTTCGAAGAGCCTGCCCTGAGTGAGGCGAAGGGTCAACGGGAAATCGAAAATCGTAAATCAAAAATCGTAAACTCTTTATTTGCTCCTCTCTTCCTCCTCTTTATCTCCAATCTCGAAGGCTTCTTGCGTTCCCTGCATCACGCGGGGCTGTTCTGGCAGTTCAACGCGGACGGCACTGCCATTTCCGGCTTCTGGACCTGGTTGGATATTCCCGACTTGAAGAACGTCCCTGCCCAACCGCTAACGTGGATCCCAAAGGAATTCTATTGGTGGTGGCGCGCCTCGCGCGTCGTTCAGGATTATGAGTTGAACGGCACCTGGCACGAGGTGATAGATGAGTTTCCCTTTTTCTCCTATCTGTTGGGGGACCTGCATCCACACGTGCTGGCGATGCCATTCATTTTGCTGGCGATCGCGGTCGCGTTGAACATCTTCCTCGGTGGCTGGCGCGGGCAGATCAATCTATACCTTGGCAAGTTGCGAATCAGCAAAACGGGATTCTTCGTCAGCGCTTTGGTGTTGGGCGGACTGGCGTTCCTCAATACATGGGATATCCTGCCAGGCGCGGCGCTGATCGTTCTCAGCTACGCTTTGGCTCGGGTACGTGAATCAGGCTGGGGCTGGGAAAGGATCGAAGATGTCCTGTTATTTGGCATCCCGGTGGTGGTAACAGCCTATCTGATGTATCTTCCGTTCTTTATCGGTTTTGATTCACAGGCGGGCGGCATTGTGCCTAGCTTTATGTTTCCGACGCGCGGCGCGCACTTGTGGGTGATGTGGGGGGCTCTGTTCGTACCGCTCTTTGCCTATCTGCTTTATTTGTGGCGAAGCCGTACCTCCGTGAACTGGCGTGCAGGGATTTTTACGTCCCTTGGTCTTGTGTTTGGCTTGCTTGCGATGATGTTCGTTTTTGGCTTTCTCGCGTTGAAGATTCAACCTGACCTGGTCAACTCCATTTTGCTGGCACAGGGACGCGATGTGAATACATTCATAGCCGACAGCATGGTGCTCAAGCTGAAATACATCGGCAGTTTGATCACGTTGATGGCGTTGTTAATTCCAACTCTGGCATTTCTGTTTGCCAAAGCCAAAATGAATGCCAGCAATAAACCTTTCCACTTTCATCCTTCCTCCTTCATCCTTTTACTGATCGTCCTCGGAACCCTTCTCATCCTCGCCCCCGATTTCTTTTACCTGCGCGACAACTTCGGCTATCGTATCAATACGGTCTTCAAGTTTTACTATCAAGCCTGGCAACTATTGTCCATTGCGGCGGCGTTTGGCGTGGCGGTGATGTTCTCGGAATTGCGCGGGGCGGCTTCGAAAATATATTCAGTTGTGATGGTCATCGTCATCGCGGCGGGCCTTACTTACCCGGTGTTCTCCCTGCCGACAAAAACGAACAATTTCAAGATGGACAATCCCGAACAGCGTATACTGGACGGTTCTGCCTATCTTGCCGGTTTCATGCCGGATGATTATCAAGCCATCCAGTTCATGCAAGGTCTCGAACCGGGCGTGGTAGCGGAGGCGGTGGGTGGTCAATACAGCGAGTATGCGCGCATTGCAACATATACGGGCATGCCTGCCGTGCTCGGCTGGCCCGGTCATGAAGGTCAATGGCGGGATGCGACATTGCTGGGTTCACGCGAGATCGATATAGAGACGCTATACTCAACTCCGGATTGGGTCACGACGCGAAATATTATCGAGCGTTATGACATCCAGTACATCGTGGTTGGCGGGCTTGAACGTAGTAAATACCGCGTGAACGAAGAAAAGTTCAATAACTTTCTCAAAGCCATCTACCAGCAGGGGAATGTCACGATCTATGAAGTGCCATAGTCACCCGTCTTTGCGAGAACGCTAGCCCGAAGTAATCTACATCACCATGTTGGGGATTGCTTCGCTATCGTTCGTAATGACGGAATAAATGTAACTGCTCAGGGTAGTGGAGCAACAAAATCGGGCAAGAAAGGAGAACCAGCAAAAGCAAGGCGCAAAGCGGCAAGAGCCTTGACGCCATTCTTGCGGGCAGTGGAAAGATAGCCGCGAATCTGACAGAAGTTACGGGC
>DATDAG010000219.1:0-4500 GCA_036525495.1 Anaerolineales bacterium | reverse complement strand
GCTTGTATTCTCTGGTAAAATCCCGCCTCGATTTTGGAGGCAGTACAAAATGGATTTGGAACACAGCTACATCGAAACCAATGGAATCAAACTACACGTTGTCCAGGCGGGACCGAAAAGCGGCGTACCAGTCATTCTATTGCATGGATTCCCAGAATTCCATTACGGATGGAGGAAGCAAATCCCCGCGTTTGTGGAAGAAGGATGCAGGGTCATCGTCCCAGACCAGCGCGGATACAACCTAAGCGACAAGCCAAAAGGTATAAAAAACTACTCTACAGACATATTGGTCGAAGATATTATCGGTCTGATCGATGCGTTGGGGTACGAAAAGGTCAATCTCGTAGGGCATGATTGGGGCGCGGTCGTCGCATGGAGACTGGCAATTAAATATCCCGAGCAATTGCATAAATTGAGTATTATGAACGCACCGCACCCTGCCGTGACAAAAAAATTCCTGTCCCGTGACTTCGAACAAATGCGCCGCTCATGGTACATGATGTTCTTTCAGTTGCAATGGGTACCAGAAACGATTTTGTCCACGGATAATTGGCGAGTAATAACCAATACCTTGCGCCGCAGCAGCAAATTCAACTCATTTAAAGATGAAGACATTGAGAAATACAAGGCAGCCTGGTCACAGCCCAGTGCGATGACGTCCATGCTCAACTGGTATCGCGCGGCGATCCGTTCGCGGGGAGAAAGATTGGATGATGTGCGGGTAAAAGTACCAACGCTGATGATGTGGGGCATCAAGGATTTCGCGCTGACACACCGCATGGCGCGTCCCAGCATGGATTATGTGGACGAGGGGAATCTCATACTCTTTCCCGAAGCCACCCATTGGGTACAGCATGATGCCGCGGATGAAGTGAACCATTATCTGATCGATTTTATTTTGGATAAGGCAAGTCAGATCCTGATCAAGTAAAACAAAGCAATTGTCGGCATGATGTAACAGTTACTTTAGAATTACAATTATAGGATATGAATAACCAGGATTCAAAAATACACCCTGAATTACAACCAGCCGCGAAGATGAGCCCAAGGTTCAGTTTCAACAAAAGGAGCATCTGGTTCATTAATTTGTTGACGAGGCTCATGCCCTCCCCGAAAGATCTCAAAGGCATCTTCATAGAGAATATTCACATCCCAGGTCAGGATGAACGAACACAGGTCCGTTTGCGAGTCTACAAGCCTGAAAACACGCCTGCGCCGACACCTGTACTCTTGTGGATGCACGGCGGCGGGTACGTGATCGGAAGACCCGAACAGGATGATCCCAGCTGCGTTCAATATGTGCGCGATCTAGGTATCACTGTCGTTTCAGTGGCCTATCGCTATGCTCCCAAACATCCGTTCCCGGCCGGGCTGGACGATTGCTACGCCGCATTGAAGTGGGTCGCGTCTCATGCGCAGGAACTCAACATCGACCCCAATCGTATTGCAATCGGGGGAAATAGTGCAGGCGGAGGGTTGGCTTCCGCACTCGCCCAACTGGCACATGATCGAAAAGAGGTCCGACTCACTTTTCAATTGCTGATCTATCCGATGCTGGATGACAGAACGGTCCTCCGCACAGACATTGATGACAGCAGCAACATAACATGGCATCACAATGACAATCGGTTCGGGTGGGAATCCTATCTGGGGCAGGAATGTGGAATTGAAAATGTGCCTGCCTATTCCGTCCCTGCGCGTCGTACGAACCTCTCAGGTTTGCCTCCTGCTTGGATTGGAGTCGGCTCTTTGGATATTTTCCACGATGAAGATGTTGAGTACGCACGAAGGTTGAAGGAATGCGGCGTTGAATGTGACCTGCTTGTTGTCTCAGGCGCATTTCATGGCTTTGATGTTTTCGATCCCCAAGTGCCGGTCGTTCAAGAGTTCAAACAAGTGCAGATTTCGGCATTGAAAAAATATCTGATCCAGTGAAGTCGAATATCAACTTCGCACCTTACGGAATGCACTCTGCATCCCACGGAAGATAAAGAACAAAATCAAAAACAGGGCTAGAAGAACAACCCCGATCACCACAACAAGATTGAGTGTGATCTGTCCTTTGGTTGGATCGGGTTGGACTTCGATGGCGAGAAAGTCGGTCCGCTCGATGGTCGAACCATCGGGTGCGATGCCGGTCACGACAATATCCACAGCATAAGTGCCTGCCTTGGATGGATTCCATGTTGTTGAAATATTTCGACCCGCAGGGAACTCCATTGTTTCGACGCTGCCATCTGAATCTATAATAATTGCCTGTGCTTGTATAATCTCCAATGCCTGACCGCCCAACGATAGATTCGCCTCCAACCGGACCTGCTCATTGATCTTGGGAATCAAAGTGCTTGACACAGTTTCGAGTTCTGCACCGCCCATGAAGTAAACAGAAATTGCAAAGTCTGTTCCATTCGATGGTGTTTTGTCCGTTGCCTGCAGTGTGATCTTCCACGGACCAGGCTTTGGATTCTGGAATCCATAACCAAGATAAAAAAGCGAGGAGAGGTCATCGAGTTGGATAAATCCATTTACCTCAGGAGAAAGTTCGATGATGTTCCCGCTCGCGCCGCGGACAATCGTTGTCACTGAACGCGAGGCATCGAACAAGGCAAATGATGCAACCGTGAGTCCCGAGTCGATTTTGATGGTCAATTCAGTGGAGCCGCCCGCGTCCACGTGACCGGTGTAAACGCGCGTAAAGTCGAGGGGAGATTCGGTTTGGGAGGTTGATACAGGGTCTGGGGCGGCAGTGAACGTGACCGTATCCCGTGTGAGAAGCGGTTTGACGAAATCCGTAAAAACGTTTTCAGAAAGTGTCAGGTTGCTGTGAATGTCCGTGATCTGGGAGGATTGAAGCGGGATCGCATTGATGCTGTCAAAGCCAACGACCATATCGTTGGGAATACCGGTACACGGGGATTTGAACGCATCGTGGATCGCTGTTCCGGCGAGATCGTAAAACTCGACGCCGCGGCGATGCGTGATCTGCTGGTTGAACACGCCGCGCATGTAACTCTCGCGGATCTCGATGGAGGCGGGCAGATAGAACCCTAGCGAGGCGGGCAGTACGGCGCAATCGGAGCCGCCCATTGGCGAACCAAGCATGATGAGCTGGGCAACATCGCGCTCCTCCATCACGCGGGCTATGTAATAACGCGAGATCATGCCACCCATGCTATGCACAACAAGATCGACCATTTGCGCACCGGTTTTTTCTTTTACACCCGTGATGTATTGGCCGAGCATTTCAGCATTCTGTGCAATGGTGTTCGTACGTTCGGCAGGATCGAACATGTTACCTGTGTTGAGTTTGCCGGGGACCTGATCGTCACCAACCGCGAATCCCTGCAAGCCAATCGAAGCAAGGAAGCCATTCGCACCGACATAGAGAGCCCATGTTTCAGGGTTGGAGATGAATCCATGCACAAGCACAACGGGGCGCGGCTTGACCGTGATGAAATCTGATTCGGCGACCAATTCGCCGCCCTCATCCGAGGCTTGAACGATGATCCTATCCCGTGGGTTGCTGTTGATATCCCAATGCCAGCCGAGGGACAGGAACGGGTCTGTTGTGCAGGATTTCTTCCCTGTTGGCACGAGGCACAAAGTGATCGTTGTGTCGTTGAACAGGAAGTGGACTTCCTTTTGATGTGGTACCGACTGCGCGAATGTGATTTGCAATTGAATTACATCCCCATCGGTGATCTGCATGGTCGGTTGACCTTTACGATCAATGATAGTGATGGATGCATTCGACGTTTGTATGGGTGGGGTGATGACCAAACTCAAGAGGACAAACAGGCTCAACAGAAAATAACGCATGGTTCCTCGCTTATAAAACAAAACGTTTTTCGAAGTATACGCCTGAACACAATTTTCCATAAGACTGTAAAATAAAGAGGTAACTGCTCACACAGTCGGTACGGATTGCAGGAAAGGAAGCACAGGCGTACCGAGTGAAGCAATCAACGTATGAAAGGCGTTTTCGCCATTACGTTTAGCGGTATTCAAGACGGTCGTCAAAGCGGCGTAGGCGTGTGCGCCCCATTCGGAGCGGAAACTACCCATGACTTTACGATGGACAACCGACGGACGCAAGGCGCGTTCGCAGGCATTGTTGTGCGCAGGCACATCGGTGCGCTGCAGGAAGAGGAAGAGGGAAGTGCGCCGGGTTCGATACCGTTCCAGCAGGTTACGTCCCAAGCCGTGGAAGGTGCGTTTGAGCAATCGCTCCAGTTCCTTCTCGATGATGGTTAGTTGTCTTTGGTAGCCTCTTGCGGTCATTTGCCTTCTGCGATTTCCTAGATGAATGGCTTTGCGGAACAGGGCTTGCATCTCTTGCGCCCAGGCCAGTCGCGGACGTTTTTCGATCAAGCCTTGCAAGTTGCGGATCTGGTGTGCCAGGCAGATTTGGCACATCTGGGCCGGGGCGTTCAGTTGTGCCTTCCAGCAGTCGCAGACCCAGACTTCTGCCTCGCATTCGCGCATGAAGGTCTCGATCAC
>DATDAG010000218.1:0-3159 GCA_036525495.1 Anaerolineales bacterium | reverse complement strand
CCTTTACCGCCAACGAAACGCCTCTGAAACGCAAGGCAACAGTGGCGCGCAGCAATTCGGTCATGGACACGGTCAGGAAATCCACATGCAACAAAGTATTCTTGATGAAATCACGCTGTTTCTCGCGCACAAGCGAGGGGTATTCCTTGCCGTCCAATTCGATCGTCACCAGGCTCGAAGAAGTCGCCTGCGCCAAAATCCGAGTGGCTGAACGGGCATCCAACTCGATGTTGACCGGCTCATTATGCCTGCCATAGATCACCGCAGGAATTTTCCCTTCACGGCGCAGGGCTTTCACCTGCTTGCCAACCACATCACGCTTGGTTGCTTTTATTACTACTTTCTCCATCTGTACTCCTCGAGCGCCTCTCACCCCGCCATCGGCGGGATTACCTTCGCTCTATGAAATAGAATTTCTGTAAACGGCGCCGCGCGCCGCACTACATTCAATTTATTTTCGCCGGAACAGCACACGTCCGAGCAATAACATCAAACCTGCAAACAAGCCGCCGGTCAAACCGGCAATCAAGGCTCCGCGCGTATCCAACACTGTCGTCACATCGCCGTTCACTGTACGGGCAAGCAGGATTCCCGTTCGGGATTCGCTCACATGGACTTCACGCCCTGCCACGAAACCAGCCATCCCATGATGGACTTCCGCGCTTCCCGCGATTACCGCGCCTGTTTGCCCGCACACAGATATGTTCCCAGCCTGGGCAAGTCCTACCCCGCCTTCCTGCACAAAAACTTCCTCCGCGCTGACAGTTCCCATCAATGCTGTGTGACCGAACACATTCACAGCTTTCACGCTCCCCGCCGCGCTCTTCTGCATCTCTACAGTTTCAGCAGTGACCGTTTCCGCATCGGACTGGTGCATACGCACCACATCACCGTGAACATTGACCAAATCTGATTGTGAAATGTTGGTCACATCGGGAGAATCAATCTCGGGGAAATCGTCGTTTTCTAGCATAGCGGGCAGGATTTTACCATACTATCCTTGCTTTTCCATCGCTTCCGCTACTTTATGGGACATTTCATCCTCCCGTGCATTCAATTGGGAAATAATGTTGTGATAATCATCATCGTCACGGTTCTGGCTGAGTTTGTAATTGGCTTCGATGCGCGTAACATTGACCTGAAAACCGACCGTCCCGTTCATTTGCTTCTCCACAAAATCCTGCGGGAGCGACTCCATCCGATAATCGGTCCCGTTTTCGTGTTTGGCGATCAGGCGTGAGAGCATCGTGTAGTACTCATTCCCCGTCCCAATCCGCGGCAGGCCATACAAATGAACCGCCTGATAATTCCAAGTCGGCACGTTGACGTGGTTGTACCATGTCGGTGAAATGTACGCGTGCGGTCCCTGAAAAATGACCAATACTTCAGTGTTCGTCTCGAACGTTTTCCATAATGGATTCGCCTTCGACATGTGCCCATTAATGAAGAGACTCTCACCTTCGTCCACCACTTCCATGGGCAAGTGACTGGCTGTCGGCTTTTCACCGTCATAGGTCACCAAAGTCGCAAATTCATTTTGGCGCAGGAACTCCAATATTTTGGCACGATCTTCTTCAAGATAAAGTTTTGAGATGTACATAATTATCCTCGTTTGTCGTGGGAACAATTTCCGACAAAAGATAGTCAGTATGCTTTATGAATTGGGCATTAAAACAACTAATCGTCAGGACATTATAATTGTCATATGCGTATCCAACGAATACTTAGCTGGCTTTTCCTCATAACGATCGGGGTTAGTACATTCTATCCCATGCAGGTTGCCAAGGCAGGACGGAGTGAAGTTGCCCCGCCTGAGCAGGTCAGCGCCTATGAATTGATCATTGCGATGAACACGCTCCGTGTTTCGTTTGGGCACCCTGCCCTTATAGAGGACCCAATCATCAACGCGGTTGCGCAATACACGGCGCAAACCATGGCGGACAACAGCATGTCGTGGCACATCGGCGATGTCCGCGGACGGATCGCCGCTGCCGGATATGGAGGAGGCAGCACTGTCTGGGCAACCGAGAACTTTGCCGTCAGCAGCGGAGGCATGGGCATTGACCAGATCATGGCCGCCTGGGCAGACCCGGACCATATGCGCCCGGCGGTGAACCCTGCCTATTGTCACGTCGGCGCGGGGGTAGCGACAGCACATGGCAAGACCTATTTCATTTTGCAGGCGGCTTACGTCAGCGGGCAGGAATGCGGCAGTTACACGTACACAGGTTCGGGCGACGGAGGAAGCGTCGCTCCTCCCGTCCCACAGATCATCATACCGGTGAAAGTCGCCACACCGGATGCAGACGGGCATATCTATCACGTTGTTCAGGCAGGTCAGTCTTACTGGTCCATCGCGATCGCGTATCAGATCACGATCCAGGATATCGAAACATGGAACAACATCTCACGTGATATCCCGCTTCAATCCGGGCAGCGGCTGTTTATCCCTGACAAGAACACGGCAGGCTATGCCACGCCGACGCCGCGCGGCATGGTTATGCTTTCTGGTCCCGATGCCGACGGCAGGATCGTCCATGAAGTGCAACCTTATCAAACGTTGACCACGATCGCCAAGGCGTATAACGTCACAGTGGATCGGATATTGGCGCTGAACAGCCTGCAAGTGGATTGGCCCCTGTCGATCGGGCAAAAACTGTTGATCTCTCCGGGCAATGTCACGCCCAGCCCAACCCTGAGCAACATCCAGAAACTCACCCCTGAGGCAGACGGAAGTTACTATCACATCATCCAAAGCGGCGAAACACTCTCGTCGATTGCCGGATTATATGAAATACCGTTGACCGATCTGATGGGCTGGAACGGATTGAACAACAACTCGACCATCTTCGCAGGGCAAAAGTTACTGCTGCGCGTCACCCCGCCCCCAACAGCGACCTTCACGCCTGCCCCGGCAACATCCACCCCCTCGCCTAAACCCACCTTTACTATGCCACCACCAACCGAGACATCATCCACTCCTGAAACAGAATTTCCTTCAAGCGAATCAGGCTCAAGCCCGTTGCTGATTATCATCATCCTTATTGTTTTTGTGGTTGGTGGGATTCTCTGGTGGAGGTTCTCAGGTAGAAGTTAAGCGTAGCAAGGTGACAGTCACTTTAAAAGTGACTGTCACCTTCTTTTTTTACCTGCATGTTG
>DATDAG010000217.1:0-5729 GCA_036525495.1 Anaerolineales bacterium | reverse complement strand
TCCACGGCTTGGGACGTAACCTGCTGGAACGGTATCGAACCCGGCGCACTTCCCTCTTCCTCTTCCTGCAACGCACCGATGTGCCTGCGCACAACAATGCCTGCGAACGCGCCCTGCGTCCGTCGGTTGTCCATCGTAAAGTCATGGGCAGTTTCCGCTCCGAATGGGGCGCACACGCCTACGCCGCTTTGACGACCGTCTTGAATACCGCTAAACGTAATGGCGAAAACGCCTTTCATACGTTGATTGCTTCACTCGGTACGCCGGTGCTTCCTTTCCTGCAATCCGTACCGACTGTGTGAGCAGTTACTATGATTTTATGGAGGGACTTGCGGAACTGCGCTATCACCCCTGGCGCGAAAAATTATGGTCAATGGTGCCGGGCTTGCATAACTTGGAAGTTGGAGTTGGAATCGGCAAGAATATGCCGTATTATCCATCAGGTGCATCAATTACTGCCGTTGACCTGACACCCGGTATGCTGCAACGCGCACGTGATCGGGTTGAAAAAATGAAGCTCCCATCAAAGGTCGAACTTCATTTGGGCGACGTCCAGCAATTGGATTTTCCTGATGCAGTGTTCGATTTGGCTGTCGGCACATTCGTATTCTGTTCCGTCCCTGATCCTGTTTTGGGTTTGCGGGAATTGCGGCGTGTGGTGCAGCCTGGCGGGCGAATATTGCTTCTTGAACATTTGCGCTCCCCAAATCCCATCATCGGAACTTTGATGGACATCCTCAATCCAATCGTTGTAAGATTGATGGGCGCGAACATCAACCGAAAAACTGTTGAAAATATCACGCAATCGGAGCTGGAAATCGAACGAATCGAGGATCTGGGTACGGGTGGTATCTTCAAACTGATCGTGGCGCGCGTTCCAAGGAATTGAACCGGATCAATTGATGAAGCGAATGTCCCGACGCGATTTCCTGAAAATTGCAGGGTCAAGCTTGGCAGGTTTGGCATTTTCTCCCTTCCTGCCAAAATTTGGCTGGTTCGACGATGCAGAACAGGTGCGTGTGACAACCAATTCCGTCAGCGTGTATAGTGAACCGAACGATCAGAGTTTGATCGTCAGGCAGCATTTTCGGGATGATCTTCTTCATGTTTACAAAGAAATTGACGCTGATGCACCGGCTTATAATCCGATATGGTATCGTGTCTGGGGTGGGTACATCCATCGCGGGCGCGTGCAAAAGGTCAAAACGATCTTCAATTATCCGCTGGCTATCTTTCCCGATGGATCGCGCCAACCCGCCGAATTGACTGTTCCATATTCCCAAGCCATGCGATACACAAAGACGTATGGCTGGCAGCCCAACCTGCGTCTTTACTACGGATCAGTCCACTGGATCGAAGGAATTGACGAGGGTCCCGATGGAGAACCGTGGTATCGGATATATGACGAATTGTTCAGTTTTCCTTATCACGTTCGGGCAATGCATCTACGCCCGATCCCATATGAGGAGTGGTCCCCCATATCACCAGATATTCCTCTTGAAGATAAGCAAATCGAAGTCGATCTGAGCGCTCAAATTCTGAAGGCATTCGAGTTTGAAAAAGTGGTATTTCAAACGAACATTTCCTCGGGCATTGCGACTGTCAGGCAGAGCCCTGATGACCTTTCCACGAAAACGCCAACTGGGGATTTCCGCATTATCACAAAGTATCCGTCAAAACATATGGGGAATGGCAGTTTGTTTGCAACGCCAGATGATTATGAACTGCCAGGCGTTCCCTGGACAAGTTTCTTTGACGAGGCGGGATATGCCTTCCACGGCACCTACTGGCACGACAATTACGGCACACCGATGAGTCGAGGATGCGTGAATATGCGGATTGAGGAAGCCAAGTGGTTGTTCCGGTGGGTGCGTCCGCTACACGAGCCTGATCGTATCTATACTCCTGGTTATGGTACTCTGGTTGTGATCACGCCATAGTTGAAATAATACCGTTTCTATATTGCAGTAGGCAGTGTGAAATGGAACACACTGCCTTTACCTTCTCCCTCCGACTCCACCAATATTCTCCCGCCGTGTGCTTCGACGAGGGCGCGCGCAATCGTCAAGCCAATTCCACTGCCCCCGCCCGATTGACGTGAACGGGATTTGTCCACGCGATAGAAGCGGTCGAAGATGTGGGGAAGATGGTCGGGGGGAATGCCGATGCCAGTATCGCGAATAGAGAATTGAATATCGTTCTTGTTTAGCTTTGCGCTGATGGTGACATGTCCGCTTTTGGGGGTGTAATGCAGGGCGTTGCCAGTTAAGTTTGTGAGGATTTGGATGGCGCGGTTTTCGTCGGCGAGGAGCGGTGGAAGGTCAGGAGTCAGGTCAAAGTCCAGCGAGATGCGTTTGGCTTGGGCTTGCGGCGCGAGTCGTTTGGTCACCGTCTGCACGAGGGAGGAAACATCCAGTGAGCGGAAATCCAATTGATAAGCGCGAGACTCGACACGACTCAATTCCTGCAAATCATCCACGAGACGATTGAGGCGGTCGGTTTCGGCATGGATTTGTTGAAAGGTCTCATTGTTCGCGGGCAGGACGCCGTCCATCAAACCTTCCATCGAACCCTTGATGGCGGTGAGCGGCGTGCGCAGTTCGTGGCTGACATCGCCGATGAGACGGCGTCGCATGGACTCGACCTGATCGAGTTTCTCCGCCATCTGATTGAAGCGGATCGCAAGTTGCGAAAGTTCGTCATCGCCAGTTGCATGCACACGCTCGTCGTAACGGCCATCGGCGATGCGTTGCGTGGCACGCGACATCGCAAGCACGGGCGCGACAACACTGCGGCTGAAAAGAAAACTGAGCGCAAGCGCGGCGAGCATCGCGGCAAGCGCGGCGTACGTGAGCGCTTCATTGAAACTGGCACGGAAATCAGTGTAGAGTTGCGACATGTCGTTTGACCCACTCATCATTCCGCCCATCATTCCGCCATTCATCATGCCCGCCATGTGACGATTGAATGCGGTCGGTAAAATGAACTGACTGGCAACGACAAGCACCGTCATGCCCAACACGATGATGACCAGATATGAGAAGAAAATTTTTGCACCCAAATGCCTGCGAAAATAATTAACCATAATTCCTCACTTATAAAGGCTCATCTTCAAAACGATAACCCACGCCGCGCACCGTGGCGATCAAATCGTCACGCCCCAACTTCTGCCGCACGTGCCCGAGATGCACATCAACCACGCGCATCTCGCCAAAGTACTCGCCGCCCCAAACATTCTCAAGCAACTGTTCACGTGATAACACACGCCCGCGATTTTCTGCCAACGCTTTCAACAGGTCAAACTCGATGGTCGTCAACTCAACGGGATTTTCATCCACTTCGACTTTGCGCGCGCCGGCATCGATCCGCACATGCTGGAAGGATAGCACGCTTCTCCCCCCGCCCGAACCTGCTCCCGCTTTGATACGCCTCAACGCCGCCTTGACCCTCGCCACCAACTCACGCGGACTGAACGGCTTAGTCACGTAATCATCCGCGCCAACGGACAACCCGACAATCTTATCCGTCTCTTCCGTCTTTGCCGTGAGCATGATGACGTACACATCCGATTCGCGACGCAGGCGTGACAGCAGTTCAATCCCATCCATGCCAGGCAGCATGACATCGAGAATGACGAGTTCAGGCTTGAAGACGCGCGCGGCTTTAAGTCCTGCATTGCCATCGGAAGCCACGAACACTTCATATCCCTCGGGCTTGAGATATGCGCTGACCAGATTTGTTATCGAAGGTTCATCGTCGACGACCAGTATTTTTGTCATATCGTGATTCTACCTGTAAAACAGAATGTGACAGTCACTTCGCTCCCTGCGCTCCGCTTCGGGAGTGCTTCGCAAAAATGACTGTCACATATACACCTTCAGAAAGATTTATTCGTATTCAACTTCTTCGATGAACGTGCCGTGCCAGGAGTGGAGGAAGACCTGTCCGCTGTAGCCGTTGACGCTCAACATGCCAGCCATCTTGCCATCCTTCTCGAAGTCGAGTGTGTAATAGCCGTAGAAGGACATCGGGTGTTCAACTGTCGCGCCTGTGATGTTCGCATCGAGATACTTCTGGGCATATTCCACTGCCTGCTCGGAGGTGACGGTCATTTCGGCGGTCACATCGAGTGGGGTGGTGTTATCCCAGCTTTGCATCATGTTGCCATATCCCATCATGCCTCCACCCATCATGCCTCCATTGCCCATCATATATTGATGGTTGAGTCCGTTGTATTTTGTATTCCACATCATGTTGGGACCGTGTTCGGGGTAGGCAATCTGTGAAACGGGATCCACGAGCAGTTCGAAGGCACCGATACCTGTGCTGGCTTCCTTGACGATGACGTAGCCGTTGTTATCGAAGATCATGATCTCCGCGATCTCGAAATCGGAGTTGTCCAGGTTCGTCAGATATTTTTCTGCGGCGGCTTTTACTTGCTCAACTGTCAAAAAAGGTAGGTCGGTATTGTTGTAGCCGTAACCGCCCATCATGCTTGGTCCGCGTCCGTTCATCATATTAGGACCGTAGGCATTGTCGTTCCAGCGGAACATCATTGAGGGTCCGAAGAAATTCGCACGGGCATACGTGCTCCCTGCGAAGAAGATGACCGCCGCCAGCGCAATGACTGCGAGCACGGTCAGGGTTGTGGATAAAGTTTTGTTCATGTCTGTGATCTCCTTTTGATCAAATCACACTTGCGTGTGTTGTTTTATGACCACAGTTTACATTTGGGTTTTAAAGGATGTATAAAGCGATTTTAAAGATTTGATAAAGATTGAGATGAGGATATTCTTGGATAGAATGACACTTCTATTTAGCTGCAACATTATTACTGATGAATTTAGAGTTCTCCAGATTCTCATGTTAGCGCAAGTTTTATATGATACTGTAGTTTCGCCAAAAGTTGGTGTTGAACCTTAAAAAACTAACCGAAATACGGCATAACCCGACTTGCGGTAGCACCTGGCTAAAGCGTGGAGGGGCATAAACCTTGTCAAAAACGGGGTTCATTGGCAAACTCGTGCGACTACCAAATCACGCGAGACGCCAATGAACCCACAAGAGCTATTTTGCCCGAATATGGATTGTGCGGCAAGAGGACAAGTCGGAAAAGGAAACATTCACACGCACAGTTTAAAAGACAAGCGGTGCATTTGTGATGTTTGTGAACAGACATTTGCCACGACGACAGGCACAATCTTTTATCGGTTACGCTCAGATCCACAATCGGAATGCGTTTCGAAGCAAGTTCCCGAGGCTGGAGGGAGAATTGGGACGATGCAAGCTGGTTGCCTGGCAAGACATCGCCATTGTGCAAGTGGTCAAACAGCGAGTGGAAGGCGTGTTGAATGTGGAACGACGAATTGTGCAAGGTGCGAAAAACATGGTTGAGCGACTCATCATAACCACGCAAGGCAAAGGTGTCATCAATACTGCCTTCATTGAGCGTCTCAATGCCACTTTTCGCCAGCGGATCAATTCGTTGACGCGTCGTACTCGTACGTTAGCGCAACGAACTGAGACTTTGGTGGCAGGTATGTATATCGTAGGCTGCTTCTACAATTTCTCCCGAAGGACATCGGGACGATGTGCGATTTCCATCATAGCTTGCGTTTGAAGTTGTCCGTCGGTTCTTTTAGCTATCGCTGGGTGCAACGAACACCTGCCATTGCATCCAAACTCGCCGATCACCAGTGGACACCTGCCGAGTTGTTCCACTTCAAGGT
>DATDAG010000216.1:0-5448 GCA_036525495.1 Anaerolineales bacterium | reverse complement strand
GCTGTTATCCCGATTTCCGTTCGTTGTTGAAGAACGCCTCTGAGCACAGCCGCAAAGCGATTGCACTGACCTATCCACGCGAGGTATGGTACATCCGTTTTGGCATGGGTTTTATCAACTTCTTTCAAAGACTGCGCAGGGATCCGTTCCGCGTTTTTATACATCCCATCCACGAGATGGAAGCGTTGTTGAATGCGCAGGGTTTCAAGCGTATGAAAATGGAGAGATTGTTTGTGTGGGAGATGGCGTTGTATACAAAGTAACATGTCATTGCGAGGAGCGACACTTGCACCGCACGCAAGTGCAGGTGTAGCGACGAAGCGATCCCGGACTAGGTATAGGAGACTGCTTCGCCCTTTTGGTTTCGACACCGCACCTGCGGTGGGTGCAGGTGTACGCCCTCGGGCTACTCAACCAACGGGCTCGCAATGACGGTTAAATAGTTGGCAATTTCTTGTGCCACTCAGTAGCCTGCTCGTAGGCGTAGCCCGCGTTCAGCGCTTTGGCATCGCCCCAGGCGCGGGCGATGATCTGCATGCCGATGGGTAGTCCCTCTTTTGTGAAACCGCATGGAACGGATAGTGCAGGCAGACCTGTCAGGTTGAACGGTGCGGTGAAGCGAGTGAGGCGTCCCGCCTGCTCGACGGCATCGTGACCTTCGATGGTGGGCGCAGCGATTGGGGTGGTGGGGGTTATCAGGATATCGTAGGATTCAAAGAACAATTCGCATCGTTTTGTGACCTCAGCCTGTGCCCGCCTTGCGAGGCTGTACTCCGTCGAAGATGTTTTCGCGCCATCCTCGAGTCTGCGGCGGATGTCGTCGCCGAACATCTCTGGATGTTCCTTCAATCGGTCGCGATGGACTGCCGCCCCGTCGGCTTGGGTCATGGTCTTGTTGGCAAGCGCAGCGTCGCGCATCCAATCCACGTTGACCTTTTGCACTTTACATCTCAACCTTTCGGCGAATACCTTCGCGGCTTCACGGACAGCCTCCAACACTTCAGTATCCGCGCCTTCGATGAACTCACCTGAACCAATGGCAATTCTGCGTCCTTCCATATCGTCTATGAGGTGACCGAGATAATCACCTGTCAGCATTTTGATCGAAGATGGATCAATTGCATCATAGGCGGAAATGACCTGCAGAATGATCGCCGCATCTTTCACACACTTTGTGAGCGGACCGACATGATCAAGATTCCATGAAAGGGGGAATACGCCGCGTGTACTGACTCGTCCACGTGTGGGCTTAAAACCAACGATCCCGCATAACGAAGCCGGGATACGGATCGAGCCGCCCGTATCTGTGCCGAGCGCGCCCACTGCCATGCCTGTCGCCACAGCGATTGCCGACCCGCTCGATGAGCCGCCGGGGATGCGAGTTGTATCCCAAGGGTTGCGCGCCGTGCCGTAATGCGGATTATTCCCCGTGATGCCGAGCGCGATCTCGTGTGTGTTCGTCTTGCCGTTGATGAGCGCGCCGGATTGTTTGAGTTTCTCCACGACGAAGGCATCCTGACCTGCGACATGATCGGCGAAGAACTTCGAACCGATGGTCGTGCGGGTACCTTCAACATCGAACAGATCTTTGACCGCGATTGGAATCCCGCGCAATGCCCTGTATAACGCGGCGGTGTTGATGGGTGATTGCTGTGCGCCGAGCATTGCCTGCGGTTCGATGACGGTGATATACGCGTTAAGCGTCGGGTTGAGGCGGTTGATTTGGTTGAAACAGGCTTCGGCCAGGCCCTGAGACGTGATGGATTGGCTGTTCAGCAAACCCATTGCGGAGGATATCGTAAGTGAATTAATGTCGTCCATTGCATCCATTATAATGGAGGTGGAAGTATGTTATGCAATACCCATTGGTCATAACTGACCGGCGCGGTCTCCCACGGTTTCTTTTGTTTATTGTCTTAATGAGCGGGATGCTTGTTGCATGCCTTGCTCCGCGGGCAGAGGATATTGCAAAGCCCGAAACGATCCTTGAAGTGCCTGTATCCACGCAGACGGTTGTTCCGACCCTTCCCCCTAAAAAAAGTGATTTGATCTTCGTAGAATTTTTTGCGATCACCTGAGTGGACTGCCGTCTGATGGATCCCATCGTGAATGGGATACGGAAAAAATACGAGAATTGCATTCAGGTGGAGCGCACCAATTTTCATCAGTCGAGCGACTGGCATGAATTGATCTACCCTGTTGCCTCGCCAGAGTTCGCGCTCGTGGATTCTTCGAACCAGATTCTTTATCGCTGGTTTGGAGTGGTGGATGAAGAAGAGTTTGTTGAAATATTGGACCCCTTATGCAATGGAAAATAATACCCCCTTGAGTGTTTTGCTCAAGGGAGTATTTCTATTGGGGTTTAGAACAAACCAACCACCTTGCCTGTCTTGAGATCAAGGTCCACGTCGTAGAAGACGGGACGGGTGGGCAAGCCCGGCATGGTGCGCATGGTTCCGAGTAATGGGTAGAGGAACCCTGCACCCACACTTGCGCGGATGTCGCTGATGGTGATGCGGAAGCCGCGCGGCGCGCCCTTCAGATCACCCTTGTCGGAGAAGGAAAGATGTGTCTTCGCCATGCAAAGGGGCAGGTCGGCGAAACCAAGTTTGGTGAATTGCTCGATCTTGGCTTCGGCTTCAGGTGAGTAGTCCACACCGTCGGCGCGGTAGATCTCTTTGCAGATGATCTCGATCTTTTCCTTGATGGGCAGTTTCAGGTCATAGAGGAAGCGGAATTTGCTGGGCTTCTCGCAGGCTTTGACGACTGCCTCTGCCAATGCGACCGCGCCTTTGCCGCCTTCCATCCAGTGACGTGAAACGACCGCGTCCATGGCTCCCGCTTCGAGCGCGGCTTGTCGGACAAGTTCGACTTCGGCGGGTGTGTCGTTCGCGAAGGAGTTGACCGCGACCACAACGTTCACGCCGTATTTGAGCGCATTCTCGATGTGTTGCACCATGTTCGGCATGCCCTTGCGGAGCAGGTCGAGGTTCTCATCGGTGTATTCGGGGGCAAGTGGTTTGCCCGCCACCACCTTCGGCCCGCCGCCGTGCATCTTGAGGGCGCGGACGGTGGCAACCAGCACAACAACATTCGGGATCAGGCCGGAGTAGCGGCACTTGATTCCCATGAATTTTTCCATGCCGATGTCGGCGCCGAAGCCCGATTCAGTAATGACGTAATCGCCAAGTTTGAGGGCGATCTTGTCGGCGATGATGGAGGACTGTCCGTGGGCGATGTTGGCGAACGGTCCCGCGTGGACGAAGGCGGGAGTCCCTTCGAGGGTCTGCATCAGGTTCGGTTTGATCGCGTCTTTCATCAGGACAGTTAATGCGCCGGCGACGCCGAGGTCTTCGGCTGTGACAGCTTCCCCGCGTTTGTTCACTGCAACCACCATGCGTCCCAGTCGTTCGCGCATATCCTTGAGTCCCGTTGTCAGTGCCAGGATCGCCATGATCTCGGATGCAACAGTGATGTCGTAACCGGAGCGATGTTCAAACCCTATTTCATCTTTTCCCATGCCCACCTGCACTTCGCGCAGGAAGCGGTCGTTGACGTCAATTACGCGCCGCCATTGGATACCATTGGGGTCAATATCAAGGCGCACAAAGCGGGTGCGCTCTTCGGGAGTCAGATCATCGGGATTGGTCTTTTCGATGCCCAATTTCTTCAGGCGTCGCTTCATGGTGGGGGAGAATCGGCGTTTTCCCTTTTTGTCCGGCGGGCAGAGGGCGTTGAAGAGTTTCACATCATCCTGTTTGGCTTCGTGCATCATGCGGACATCGAGCGCAGCCGAGCACAGGTTGTGCGCGGCGGTGATGGCATGGATGTCGCCGGTCAGGTGCAGGTTGAAGTCCTCCATGGGGATGATCTGCGAATAACCGCCGCCTGCCGCGCCGCCCTTGATACCGAAAGTCGGTCCTTGCGAGGGCTGGCGGATAACGGTGATTATTTTCTTGCCGAGATGCGCGCCAAGCGCCTGACTCACACCGACGGTTGTGGTGGTTTTGCCTTCGCCGAGCGGAGTGGGAGTGATGGCGGTCACGTCGATGTATTTGCCGTTCGGTCGGTTGGCGAGCCGGTCGAGGATCTCGAGTTTGACCTTGGCTTTGTGAGGTCCAAATAATTCGAGTTCATTTTCCTTGATCCCCAATTCCTCCGCGATTTTGACGATCGGTTTCAGCTTACCTGCCTGCGCGATTTCGATATCGGAAGGCACGGGCTTGAGCAATTTGATCTTGGTGGGTTCGTAGGCGAACTTGATCTTCTTCGTCCCCTTGACGGTCTTCTTGACAGTTGCTTTCTTGGTTGCCATATCTTCTCCTTGTTTTGTTGATATGAAATTGTGTCAGAACAGGCGCGCAAAACATACGCGCATCTCTATTATCGAAAATTTTCACAAAAATGGCAATGGATTTCCGTCACGTATTTGTCACTTTCGCCCCAAACAAACATTGGGACTCGTCACATTTTACTCAGTAATCACCGTTCCCAGCGTTTCCCCTGTCAAAGCGCGCAACAGACTGCCCGGCTCTTTCCCGGAAAAAACGTGGACCGTCAATTCCGGAATATCCTGCACCAGCCCCAGCATCTGCCTGACCTTGGATTCCATGCCACCGGTCACATCCGCGCCCATGGCTTTACCAACGCCTGCGCTGACCTTCTCGAAGGTGGCTGGCGTGATCTTTTCGATCTTTTTTGTGCGCGCGGGGAAATCCTCCCATACAGCGGCTTCGAGTCCTGCGAGCAGGATGCGGTCAGGGTTGAGGGCGCGCGCAAGATGCCCGAACAGATCTTCGGTCGAAAGGATCGTGCCGCCGCGTATTTCATCGAAGACCACATCCCCGTGAATGACCGGCACAATTCCAGCGGAAAGCGCCATTCGTAGCGGCGTTGTCTCCCATACTGAAACCTGTCCATTACTTGCGATCACGCTGGATACAGGCGAGAGGGAAACGGCGCGCACTTCCGCTTTATGTAAAGCCTCCATCACAAATCGATTCAAAGCCGACGCCTGATACCAGACCTCGGCAAATCCCCTCCAGTAATTCTCTTCGGTTTCATCGCGTTCGCGGTGAGCAAGAGGAGTCGCTTTTGGTGGCAGACCATCGCGCGTGTGATATTCGCTGGCAGGCACGTGACCGAAAGAACCGGCGCCATGTCCGAGAACGAGGCGGATGTCTGGGCGGGATCCTGTTGAGGATGGTAACAGAAGCGCAGTTTTTATCTGGAGCGCGATATCATCCATCACATCCAGCCGCGGTGTAAAGGGCTGGGTCTTATCCGTGATGAGCGACCCGCCAAGTTTCAAGAAGACAAGTTCTTTCATGTCTCTATTTAACCATAAAATCCTGGCTCATGTGTAGACTGAGTGCAAAGTGACGAGTGCGGCGATGAAGGATGGTGAAATACGTTTTAGATTTCTGCGGAATTCAGCCATTGCCACGT
>DATDAG010000215.1:0-3362 GCA_036525495.1 Anaerolineales bacterium | reverse complement strand
CCTGGTCGAACATCATCTCACCTTATGCCCGCCCTGCCGCGAAGAGTTTGAAGCGTTGGTGGTTGCCTTGCGTGCAGTGGATGAAGATAGTGAAATTACGGATTGACCACTCAACTGGTCATTTTTTTCTTAATTAATACGCGTTCAAATGTTTCACAGAGAGCCCGGTTCCGGGCTTTTTTTATTGAAGATAAAGAGATTGAAAAATCCCACTTACCCATCTCTGCGGTATAATTATTGGCATGCCTAATCTAGACGAAACTGTTCCAAATCAACCTTTTTCAGATGAATCTGAGGAAAGTGTAGAAATGGAAGAAACTCAAAACAACACCATCAGCGAATTACAGCGCCAGCCCGAAGACGAAGACCCTTCGCCAGCCAAGCCACGTAAAGGCATCCTGAGAGTCGTTCTGCTCGGCCTCCTGGCAATCATCATCCTTGGAGCGATCGGCGGCCTCGGAGGCTATTGGAGCGCGTTGAATGATCGCGAAGCTAACGAGGATCGGATTATCTCCACTGAAATCTCGGACCAATTCCTGTTGGGTCTGATCGCACTTGAACGCGCCCAGTATGAAGTTGCCCGCCAACATTTCGAATATATCCTCAAGATCGACCCTCAAAATGCCCCCGCAGCCGAAAAATTAACTGAAGTGATCTTGAAGATGAACCAGGCCAACATCGCCCCGACTGACCGGCCAACCGCTACCCTCACCCCGACCCTTGATACACGTGACCAGGAAGAACTCTATGCCATGGCATTGGCATTCAAAGACCAGAAAAACTGGGATGCCCTGCTGGAAGTACTGGACAGCTTGCGCATTCGCGTCCCGGAATACAATGCCATTGAGGTAGACGGCATGTATTACATCGCTTATCGAAACCGCGGCATCCAGCGCATCCAGCAAGAAGGCAACCTGGAAAGCGGCATCTTCGACCTCAACCGGGCCGAGCTGTTTGGCATCCTGGATGTGGAAGCCAGCAATTTCCGTAATTGGGCATCGAAATACATCACCGGAATGAGTTTCTGGGAAGTTGATTGGGACCAGGTGGTCAATTATTTTGGGCCTCTGGCGATCTCGGCCCCATTCCTCAGTGATTCAAGCAGATTCACTGCTCAGGACCGCTTGGCCACAGCCCAGGTTGAAGTCAACCTTCAAGTATTGGCGAATGCGCGCAACCGCTTTTCACAGGGAAGGTGGTGCGACTCATACGATTTATACAGCGAGGCCAGCCTGTACGTTCAGTTAGCTGAGTCTGACCTGGAGAAATATGAGGAAGCGAAAAACAAATGCTTGGGCATTGAACCTACCCAGGAGATCCAACCAACCGCAACAGCGACACCTGAACAATAATTGAGTGTGAGATCTATCAGGAGTCAACAGCATTTATTTTCAACCCAATTACAGAGGAATACAATGACTGAAACCCCAGTCTGGATATTAACCATTTCTATTTGGTTGCATATGATTGCAACCGTTGGATGGGTGGGCAGTCAGGCAATCATCTCGCTGGTGGTCGTCCCGCTCAGCCGAAAAAACCATACTGCGATCCACCACCATAAACTGCTATCCGACATCAACAAGCGCATGAGCACCCTGGGCTGGATCGGGCTGTCAGCTCTGATTGTCACAGGGCTGGTCCAGCTGACTGCAAATGAAAATTACACCGGCCTGGTCTCCATCGCCAACAATTGGTCTGTGGCAATCCTGATCAAGCATATCGCCTTCATCCTCATCCTGGGGCTGAGTGCCTACCAGACCTGGAGCCTGATGCCCGCATTCGAACGCACCAGCCTGCTGCAGCTCAAAGGGAAGTCAACGCCAGAGGAACAGGCCGCCCTCCAAAAGCGCGTGGAGTGGATCTTGCGAGGGAATATTTTCCTCAGCGCGATTGTCTTGCTCCTGACAGCGATCGCGCGAATTTCCTGAAATTGAATCAAAGAAACCGTTCAAAAAGGCATACACCTTGCAATGAACATTGCAAGGTGTATGTTTTATGGTCGAATACTGGATCAATGTTTTTACCCTGTTTATTATCACCCTCGGGTTTGCCGGCATTCTTGGAGACCTGTTCTTCCAGCTGCGCAGCCGGAAGGATGCCGTAGCCGGCTTGCTGGCGCTCCTGATCAGCAGCCTGGTTTTCTTTCCTCCGCTCAGCCTTCCCCTCATTCCCCGATCGGTCTTATGGGCGGCTGCCTTGATCGTCACGCTGATCTTTACCGCACGCCCTCAGCGGCTGCCCGGCACCCTGTTCTCACAGCGGTTCATCCTGCGCTATGCCTGTCTGGCAATGGTTACCACAGCCTTATGGTATCTCAGCGTTGGGGAATCCCCGCTGATGTTTGTTTTGGCCATCTCCGCAATGCTGGCTGCCCTCTTCAGCTGGCGAGAAAGCCTGCAGTGGTAATTCGTAACAACCAGAAGAACAGGCTGCTGGACTAAAAAACTGAGTAACCCAAAAGATAGAGCACCTCAACCCGACCGGTATTGTGACAATGTCCAAATCGGTCATGCTTGACTAACAGAGAAAATTTGGCCTATAATCAAAAGGACAATTCTACCTCACTACCTTCATAAACCTTAGTAGAGGTTGATATCCAAATCAGATGGGATCCTAAAAATAACAAGCGAATATCATAGTGAACTCAAAACAATAATTGTTATAGGGGAAAAACCATCCAACATATCAAAGGAGAAGATGAAATGGTCACTCAAAAGCGGATTTTCTTTTTAATAACGGCGTTACTCACACTTGTACTGGTAGCGCCAGTGGTAGCATCATCTGGCCAGGATACCGGAGGTGCAAAGACTGTTGCCGATGTTGAGTTCATCGGTGAGGTTGTCGTGCCATCTGGCACTTTATTCATGGGAACAGAGATTGGCGGTCTGTCGAGCATAACCTTCGACGCCGGCCGACAGGTCTACTATACGTTGTCCGACGATCAGGGTAATCGGCCAACAGGAGATCCCGTGCGATATTATACAGTGGCCATCGACCTGGCTGATGGAACCCTCGATGCCGGGGATGTGGAGTTTATTGAAGTTTCGCCACTGTTTGAGAACAAGAATACCCCGTTCTCTCCAGGTGGTCTCGACCCGGAAGGTTTTGTGCTTGGTCGCGAAGGATTCTTCTTCATGTCCTCAGAAGGAAATATCTTCGCCGATCCAATCATCGACCCCTTCATTTATCGCTATAACCGCGCCGGACGGGTTACTGCGTCCTTACCTATTCCTGACAAGTACATTCCAAACGGCTTTGACAAAGGTGTCCGATTCAACCTTGCGTTTGAGAGTTTAAACATCACCCCTGATGGGAAGAGCCTGGTCACGGCTGGTGAGGGAGCTTTGTTCCAGGACGGACCA